>CALWVX010000045.1 GCA_944385065.1 uncultured Oscillospiraceae bacterium
CTTGCCCGAGCCGCCGTGCTTGGCGGCGTTGTCCAGCAGGTTGCAGAACACCTGCCGCAGCCGCTCCGGGTCGCCGGAGATGGGGATCATCTCCTCCGGGCAGTCCTGATAGGTCAGCTCAATGCCCTCCCGGCGGAAGAACTCCCGATAGGTGTACACCGCGTCCTCCAGCTCCGCCTTCAGATCCAGAGGCTCCACCGACAGGGTGAAGCGGCCGTCCTCGATCCGGGAGAACTCCAGCAGCTCCTCCACCATGTTGGTCAGCCGCCGGGCCTCGGAGACGATAATGTCCATCCCCTTCTTCACATCCTCCGGATCCCGCAGCTCCCCGCTCTGAATGGTCTCGGCCCAGCCGTTGATGGCCGTAAGGGGGGTGCGCAGCTCGTGAGAGACCGAGGAGATAAACTCCGACTGAGTCTTCTCCGACTGGCTGATCTTCATGGACATGTCGTTGATGGCGTCGGTGAGCTCTCCGATCTCGTCGTCGTATCGCTTTTCAATCTGCACCCCATAGCTGCCGTCGGCGATCACCCGGGCAATCTCCGTGATGGCCGCCAGCGGCTCCACAATGGAGCGGACAAAATACAGGTTGGAGAAATAGACCATGGAGAAGATGGCCAGGGCGATGGTAACGATGATCACCATGGAGGTGATGAACTGCCGATCAATACCGGACAGCGAGGTCACATAGCGGATCACCCCCACCGTCTCCCCCTGGTAAATCACCGGGCAGGAGGCGGCCAGGATCCGCTCGCCGGTGGAGGGATCCCGTCCCTGCCAGGAGGAGGCGGTCCGGCTCTCCATGGCCCGCTGAATATCCGGCGTCCCGGGCATGGAGCCGGCGGTCAGGTCGTTGCCCGAGTAGAGCACCGCCCCGGCGGTGTCCAGAAACTGAAGCTCCAGCCTCCCCTTCTCCTCATAGCTGCTCACCGTCTGCTGGGCAGCGGTTCGGTAGTCCGAACGGGTGTACAGCCGGAAGCCGTTGGCAGTGGAGCTGGCCTCCTTTTTCAAATCGTCGGCGGTATTGACGTAGTAATAGTTGATCAGGGAAGAAGTAAACGCCCCCACCGCCAGCACAATAATCAGGGCCACAATGCTCACGCTGTTGAGCAGCCAGCGCCGGCGGATGCCCCGGATTTTCACCTTGTCGTTCAGCTTGGTTGTCTTGGCCACAGGACACCCTCCTCTCCCGGCCGTTATTTCGGGGGAACACGCGCGCGGGACACCTCCCCGCTCCCCCGGGATCTTGTCTTCCAATTGTTCAGTCAGGGGCGGCGGGCCTCATCCCGCCACTTGTACCCATAGCCCCACACGGTGTTCACATATACCGGCTTCTGGGGATTGCATCCCCCCGGGGCAGGCTCCGCGGGGGCCCCTCTTTTTTGATCTCCTCGGCGGAAGTGAATTCCGCCTGCGGAAATTCCTCGCCCCAGGGCTCGGAATAGACGGCCTGACGGCCGCCCCCGCTGCGCGGGGGTATGAGGACAATCCCGGGAAACGGGCCTTATCCCCGCCACTTGTACCCATAGCCCCACACGGTATTTACATATACCGGCTTCTGGGGATTGTCCTCGATCTTGATGCGCAGGCGGCGGATGTTCACGTCCACGATTTTCAGCTCGCCGAAGTAATCCTTGCCCCAGACAGTGTCCAGAATCTCCTCCCGGGCCAGGGCCTTGCCCGGGTTCTCCATAAACAGCTTGATAATGGAGTACTCCACCTGGGTGAGCTTCACCCGCTGTCCGTTCTTCTCCAGGGTGCGGTTGCGGGTATTCAGCAGGAAGGGCGGATCGCTGATCTCATCGGCGGAGGCAGTCTCCTCGTCCCCGCCGGTGCGGCGGAACAGGGCGTCCACCCGGGCGGTGAGCTCAGCGGGGGAGAAGGGCTTGGTCACATAATCGTCCGCCCCGGTCATCAGGCCGGTCACCTTGTCCATTTCCTGGGCCCGGGCGGTGAGCATGATGATGCCGATTTTGTTGTCCATGGCCCGGATGCGCCGGCATACCTCAAAGCCGTCGATGCCGGGCAGCATAATGTCCAGCAGGGCCACTTTGATGTCCGGGTTCTCCTTCAGGGCGGTCAGGGCATCCTCCCCAGTGCCCGCCTCCACGGTCTGATAGCCCGCCCGCTTCAGATTGATCACCACAAAGCTGCGGATATTCTCCTCGTCCTCCAGAACCAAAACTTTTCTCATGGCGTTGTCCCCTCTTTAATTTCCACGGACGCTCGGTCAGTCGTAATACCAGCTGGTCTGAATGGTCTTGAACCGATCCCGCAGCTCCTGCTCGTCCAGGCCGCAGTCCCAGTCTCCCCGGAAGCGGGCGGCGTAGATCACGTTCTCCTCCTCCCGCAGCAGGAACCAGCCGCTGGATTCCACCCGGTCGGCCCGGCTGCTGGACAGGCGGTAGATGCTCAGGAAGGGCTCGGGCTCCTGGTCCTCCCCCCGCCACCGGGAAAAGATCACTTCCCGCTGCCCCGTCACCTGGTCGTTGCGGGAAATGGTGATCTGGCTGCGCCAGCTCTCGGGAATCTCCAGATACCAGCCGTCCGTGACGTTGTGATAGGTGGTCAGGACATGGTTGCGGTGCCCGTGCTCGTCATACTGGCACCAGTCGATGAGCCAGAAGTCGGTAGAGCCGCTCTCCCCATAGGTGGGCAGAGGATTGGGGGCTGGCAGTTCCATCACATAGTCGTCGTTGATGTCGGTGGGCGACACCTCGGTGTACCCCTGAAGCAGCTCCCGGCTGACCCCCGTGTCATCCAAAGTCAGAGTCTCCAGCTCCCGGTCCAGCCATGCCACCACGTCGATGGCGCTCACTCCGCTGACCAGGGTGCTGGTGATGTAAAGGGCGGGAGGCTGGGGCTGTCCGCTCAGATAGTTGACCCGAACGCTGTTCAGCTGCGTGACTCCCCGGGACAGGGGGGTGGAAGCCAGGGAGACCAGGGCTCCATCCTCCCAGCCGTACAGCTCCACATAGCTGTTCACACCGCTGGAATCCAGCCGGACCACCGCCAGCTCGGTCCGGGTATCCTGGTCCATATCCATCAGGCGGGCCGCGTTGGACCCGTCGGCGGCCACGCTGCACCAGGTGAGCAGCAACTCGCTGGCCGCCACTCCCGCCAGATTCACCTGGGAAACGGCGGACTGATCCCCCGCGCTGTTCTGAACCTGAACCAGGGCGGCGGGCGGCAGCTCATCCAGGGTATACACCCCCAGCTGGTAGGCGCCGGCACTGATCTGCCAGGTGACCACCAGCTCCTTGCGGCCCTGGCCGTTGAGCTGGCTGTACTCAATGGAATAGATCGCGCTGCCCTCTCCCTCCACAATGCCGGCCAGGGCGTACTCCTCCTCCCGCACCTGGGTGAACACCAGAATCTTCAGGGGGTTCTCCACCCCGGAGACCCGGAGAAATACCACGGCGCTCTCCCGGTTCCCATCCCCGTCCAGGTCCTGAAGCTGGATGGTGGCGGTGTTGTCGCCGGAGGTGATGCTGGCATCCTCCGCCGTCACGCCGTACTCCGACGCCAGGCTGTCCCTCACCTGCCGGATGGCCAGATTGAGCTGCTCATAGCCCGCCGACTTCTCCGGCGGGCGGTACAGCTCCTCCGGCGACCGGAACAGGCAGCCGGTCAGAGTCAGGCACAGCACGGCGGCCATCACCGCCGCCCAGATTCTTCTTTTCATTCCAGCCCACTCCTTTCCGGCCTTCCCATAAAATCTCTGTTTATCATCATAGCACAAATTCCGGAAAAAGAACATAGATTTTTTCCGGTTTCCGCTCTTTTTTCCGCGGGCACCCGGGTCGGCGTTTCCGCCGTCCAAGCCGTCCGGCAGCCCCCGGGACAGCAGAACCGGGGCCCGCGCATAAGCGCGGACCCCGGCAAGATTGTCGAAACAGCGGCATCTCTTTTTCGGGCAGAGCTGCACGAAAGTTCCGCTTCAGCTCCGCCGCCTCCGGGCGGCGGAAGGGTTTTTGCATGCACCGCTCGGCACGAAATCTCTCAGTTTGCCTGGGGCAGAGTGACCACGGCCTTGAACAGATCTCCGTCCACCGCCAGCTGGAATTCCCCTCCCTGCAGCTCGGTGAGGCTGCGGGCAATGGACAGGCCCAGGCCGGAGCCCTCGGTGGTCCGGGACTCCTCACCCCGGACAAAGCGCTCCATCAGCCGCTCCGGCGGCACATTCAGGGGCTCCCGGGAGATGTTCTTCACCGACAGCTTCACCTGTCCCTTTCCACGGGTCAAATCCAGATAGATCCGGGTGCCCTCCATGGCGTACTTGGCACAGTTGGACAGCAGGTTGTCGATCACCCGCCACAGATGCCGCCCGTCGGCATACACCCAGGTCTCCCCCTCGGGCAGATTGGTCAGCACCGTCAGCTTCCGGTCCTCCAGCTTCTCGGTCCACTCCCCCAGAGCCTGATCGATCAGCTGTCCCATGCCGATCTTCTCCCGCTGGACCGTCAGGGTGCCGGTGGACGCCTTGCTGGCCTCCACCAGATCCTCGGTGAGCTTCTTCAGCCGCTGGGACTTGCGGTCCAGCACCTGAATGTACTCCTCCGCCTTGGGGTCGGTCTGCCGGGTGGTCTTGAGCAGGTCCACATAGTTGATGATGGAGGTAAGGGGGGTCTTCAGGTCGTGGGAGACGTTGGTGATGAGTTCAGCCTTGAAGCGCTCGCTGCGCATTTTCTCATCCACCGCGCTGGACAATCCGGCGGAGATGTTATTCAGATCCTCTGCCTGCAGGCGCAGATCGTAGGGCATCAGCCGGGTGTCCACCCGGTGGTTCAGGTCTCCCGCCGCAATGGCCCGGCTGCCCTTGCGCAGCCGCCCCATCCCCACCGACCACCAGCACAGGAACAGCAGCACCGCCCCGTTGAGCAGCAGCCACAGCGGACCGCTGCCCCAGTAGTACTGATTGGTGAACAGAATCAGGTTGACAAAGAAATACAGCAGAAAGGCGGCGGCCGCCTTCCAGGTGAAGGGCAGGTTCCGGAAAAACTCCCCCAGAATTCTCACGAGGGCGGTCAGCACCCTGCACAGCAGG
The DNA here is from genome assembly GCA_944385065.1 of uncultured Oscillospiraceae bacterium. Classification (GTDB taxonomy): domain Bacteria; phylum Bacillota; class Clostridia; order Oscillospirales; family Oscillospiraceae; genus Lawsonibacter. The sequence goes on from CALWVX010000045.1 coordinate 5,048, forward strand.
GTGCTCCGGGCCAGGGCCCGGGCCTTCAGGCGCACGGCCAGGGTGCGCAGGGTCAGGGTAACCGCCGCCGCCATCCCCGTCGCCGCCCCGCAGAACAGGGCGGTATAGATGCCGGCGCTGAGCTGATCCAAAGAAGTAACCGACACATCTCTCGACCACAGGCGCACCAGATACTCGCCGCTCTGGATGGCCATGGCCAGCAGGACCACACAGGCGGCCGCCATGGCGATCAGGTACAGGTCAAAGAAGATTTTCTCCTGCCAGGTGAGGAAAATCCCCTCCACCCCGCGCTTGTGCCCGCCGGTCCACATGAGATAGACGGTGCAGGCCGCCGTCAGGGCCAGAAAAATCAGACAACCGGTGACATGGCTGCCGAAATTGGCCCGTTCCCGCTCATATTCCGCCAGCAGCTGCTGGAACCCGTCCGGAATGGTGTCGTTCAGCTCCCGGGCCACGCCACACTCGATCATCAGCTCAACCGGCTGCGCCGTCAGCTCCGGATTGGACTCAGCAGCGGTCCCTCCGACCGCGTCAGGCCCCGTCCAGGAGAAAGAGCTGTCCTCCACCCAGTACTCGCCCATCTGAAATGTGGCATAGTAGACGGTGTCCACCGCCCCCTCCATGGTCTCATTCGGGCCGAGGTTTCCCCCCAGGGTCAGAGTTCCGTCGGCGGTGCGCACCTGGAAGCGGAACCAGGTCTGCTCCGGGTCCAGCAGCGCGGCGTGGGTTTCGATGTCCTGCTCATATCGCCGGATCTGCACATAGCTCAGCGCCTCGTCCGGCCAGATGAGGTAGGTTCCGCCCGCGCTCTCCCAGGTTTCCACCCCCATTGCCCACTGTTCTTCGTTGGTGTAGTCCCCCAGGGGCAGCCGCCCCACCGCCAGGGAGTCGGCCACCAGAGCGGCAACGGACGCCTGACGCTCCTGGAGCAGGGTGGTAAAGCGGCCGGTATCCTGCCAGCTGTCCACCCCCTGGTAGAGCAGCCCCCGGAGGACAAAGGCTCCGAACAGGCCGGAAAGCGCGGCGCACACCAGCAGCAGCACCGCCGCCGCCCCCTTGCCCCACGGATTGGACTGTAATCGATTCAATCACTTCGCCCCCTTTTCCATCTTGTACCCCAGGCCCCAGACCACTTTCAGATACCGGGGCTCCGAGGGGTCGATCTCCAGCTTCTCCCGCAGGTGGCGGATGTGGACGGCCACCGTGTTCTCCGAGCCATAGGCCGGGTCGTTCCACACCTGCTCATAGATCTGGGCGGAGGAGAACACCTGTCCCGGGTGGGACAGGAGCAGCCGGAGAATATTGTACTCGATGGGAGTCAGGGAGATGGGCTCCCCGTCCACCGTGACGATCTTGGCCCCGTCGTCCATGGCGATGGGACCCACGGTCAGCAGACCCGGCCCCTTTTCCGCGCCCCCCAGGGCGGTGTACCGCCGCAGCTGGCTCTTGACCCGGGCGATCACCTCCAGGGGATTGAAGGGCTTGGTGATATAGTCGTCCGCCCCGATGTTCAGCCCCAGAATCTTGTCCGTATCCTCGCTCTTGGCGGTGAGGAGGATGATGGGCACGTTGCTCCCCTCCCGCAGTTTGGCAGTGGTACGGATGCCGTCCAGTTCGGGCATCATCACATCCATCAGGATCAGATGGACCTGATTCTGCTCCACTGCCCGCAGGGCCTCCTTTCCGTTATATGCCTTCAGGGTCTGATAGCCCTCGCTGGTCAGGTAAATATCCAGCGCGGAGACAATGTCCTTGTCGTCGTCGCAGATCAAAATGGTGTACATACCGGCGCCTCCCGTCTTCTTCCTTGCTTCTAAGGATAGCACACACTTTTTAAGTTGCAAGGGCAAATTGTTTAAGGTTTTCTTAAAGTCCCGGTCCGTCTCCGGGGCAGGACGGAAAACCGCCCCGCCCCCATGGGGGCGGGGCGGCGCACAGATCAGGCCGTCTCCTGTTCAAATTCCCGCAGGAAATAGTGGAGCATAATGCCCCCGGAGATGAGAAACGCCGCCAGGTCGGCACAGGCCTGAGTGAGTTCCAGACCGGTGAGCCCGAACTGCCAGGTCAGCAGGAACACCAGGGGGAAGAACACCCCCTGCCGACAGATGGCCAGGACGGTGGCTCTGCCCGACTTGCCCAGGGACTGGAAAAACATGTTGGCGAAGGTGAGCACCGCCGACAGGGGCAGGGTGATACACTGATACCGGAAGGCTCTTCCCCCGATGGACACCACCATGGGGTCGTCCCGGAACAGCGCAACGATCTGCGGCGCAAAGAGCAGACCGATCACCGCCGCCGCAGTGAGCACAATGGTGCAGATTTTGATGGAGAACGCCAGCGCCCGCTTCACCCGGTCCATCCGGCCGGCTCCGTAATTATAGCCCAGCACCGGCTGGAACCCCTGTCCGAATCCGATGGTGATGGACTGAATGAAGGTGAACACCTTGGACACGATGGCCATGGCGGCCACCGCCGCGTCGCCGAAGGCCCGGGCGTTCCAGTTCAGGGCCATGGTGGCCGCAGACATGACCCCCTGTCGGAAGAAGGAGGGCATCCCCTGTTTCAGAATGGCCAGATAGGTCCCCGGGGAGCGGGACAGGCAGGCGGGGCTGACCCGGAGATCACTCTTGTGAAACAGGAAGAAGGAGGCCAGGATGGTCATGCTGACGCACTGGCTCAGGAGGGTGGCAATGGCCGCCCCGGCAATTCCCATGTCCAGCGCAAAAATGAACAGGGGGTCCAGCACCAGATTCAGAATGCCGCCGGTGCCCAGGCCGATGACCGACAGACTCGCCTTTCCCTGCCAGCGCAGCAGATTGTTCAGGGTAAAGGCCACCACCATCACCGGGCACCCCAGAATGATATACTTGGCGTAGTCCAGGGCGTAGGGGTAGATGGTCTGCGTGCTGCCCAGCAGCCAGACGATGTCCGACATGAAAGCCGCCCCCAGCGCCGCCAGAATCATCCCCAGTGTGAGGGCCAGCAGCACCGCGCTGGAGGAAATCCGGTCGGCCTCCTCCCGCCGGTCCTGCCCCAGCATCCGGGCGGCGATGGAGCCCGAGCCCATACCCACGGTAAAGCCCACCGCCTGTATGGCCGACATCACCGGGAACACAACCCCCACCGCCCCCGAGGCGCTGGTGCTCAGCTGCGAGACAAAATAGGTGTCCGCCATGTTGTAGATGGACGTGACCATCATACTGGTGATGGTGGGAACTGCCAGAACGGGGATCAGCCGCTCCACCGGCTCCTCCAGCATTCTGGTGCGCTGATCCGGGCGCTCTCCGGTTCGGTGCTCATGGAAATGGATCCAATGCATCCCGCTCACTTCCCTCTCCCCGGAGGCGGGCCGCCACGCCGTCCCTCCGGTCAATCTGTTTGTTCATTTTACTCCCTTTTTTCTCCTTCTGCAAGGCAAAAACCGCCCCTTTGGAGCGGTTTTTCACCAAACAGGGCATCCTGCCCCGGTCAAAAGCCCAGATTCAATCCGCCGGTCAGGCTCTGCATGGCCGAGGACGCGTCGCTGTCAGCGGCCCGCATGGCCTCATTGACGGCGGCCACAATCATGTCCTGGAGCATCTCCACATCCTCCGGGTCCACCGCCTCCGGGTCGATGACAAGGGTCTTCAGCTCATGCCTGCCGTTGACGGTGGCGGTCACAACCCCGCCCCCCGCCGCCGCCTGGTACTCCTTCTCCTGGAGCTCCTGCTGCATGCGCATCATATCCTGCTGCATCTTCTGGGCCTGCTTGAGCATGTTCATGTTCATGCCTCCGCCCATGCCGGGGATGCCCCGGCTTCCAAATCCTTTCGCCATTGCGCGGTCTCCTTTCCCTGTTCCTTACTGAATGATGATATTGTCAAACTGCTCCCCGAAGGCCAGCAGCTCGTCCAGCGCGTCCTTCTTCCCGCCGTCCTCTTCCGCCGGCTGGGCGGACGGCTGTTCCGGGGCCGCCTCCTCCGCCGGAGGCTGGCCCACCACGACGCTTACCGCCGGCCGCTCCGCCCCGAAGGCGGCGGCCGCCGCCCGGGCCATGGGCTCCAGCACCGCGGGCTTGTTGAGCATGGACCGGGTGAACTCCCCGTCCACCCACAGCGTCAGCTTCCCGTTTTTCCACACCCCCTGCACCTTGGCCGGGTTGTGGAGGTAGGGCATAATCGTCGGGGGGACCTTTCCTCTCAGCCCCTGGGCAAAGCCGGGCCAGAAGCTCCGGTCCGCTCCCCCCCTCCCGGTCCGGGGCGTCGCCGGAACCGGGGCCGGGGCCGCTTTCCGGGCGGGCGGCTCCGGCAGCGCGGGCTCCTCTTCCGGCTCCTCAGGCAGCGGGGGCTCGTCCCGCACAGGCGGCTCCTCCTCCCAGGGGGGGCGGTCCTGTGCCGGATCGGCTCTTTTTTGAGGGGCGGGCGTCTCCGCAGCCGGAGCGGGCGCGGGCCGGGCCGGAGCGGCGGGGATCCCCCCCGCCAGCTGCTCCTCCAGCCGGGCGATCCGGGCGGACAGCCCGGCGGCGGAATCATCCAGCGTCTCGTCGCTCAGTCGCAGCAGGCACAGCTCCGCGTCGGTGCGGCGGCTGCCGCTCCGGGGCAGGGCGGCCATGGTCTCCTGCAGGGCGGTGAGCATCTGCATCAGCCGCCGGGGCGGGAGCAGCTCCCCCAGCCTGCGCATGGTGGCGCCGTCGTAGCCCCCGGTGAGCAGGGCCGCTCCCCCCTGGGGCGCGGTCTGGCGCAGAAGCAGGTCCCGGGTCAGCGCGGACAGCTCGCCCAGCACGCTGCCCACGTCCTTGCCGCCCGCGTACAGCCGGTTCAGGGCCTCCAGGGCCCCGGCGGCGTCCCGGCGGGCAATGTGCTCCATCAGGGCGGCGGTCTCCAGATTGCCCGCCAGCCCCAAAGTATCCAGAATCTCCTGCTCGTCCACCCTCTGATTCCCGCCGGCGCACTGGTCCAGCAGGGAGAGGGCGTCCCGAAGTCCCCCGTCGGCCAGACGGGCCAGCAACGCGGCGCCGTCCTGGGTCAGATCAATGCCCTCCTGCTCCGCCACATAGGCCAGCCGCTGGGCGATCTGGCCGGGCAGGATGCGCTTGAAGGCGAACTGCTGGCACCGGGAGCGGATGGTGGCAGGCACCTTGTGCAGCTCCGTGGTGGCCAGAATGAACATCAGGTGGGCGGGGGGCTCCTCCAGAATCTTCAGCAGGGCATTGAAGGCGGCAGTGGACAGCATGTGGACCTCGTCCACAATATACACCCGCTTGCGCACTGCGGCGGGGGTATACACTGCCTCGTCCCGCAGGGCCCGGACCTGGTCCACTCCGTTATTGGAGGCGGCGTCCAGCTCCAGCACATCCAGGATCGAGCCGTTCTCAATCCCCAGGCAGGCGGGACAGGCGTTGCAGGGGTTCCCGTCCACCGGGTGCTCGCAGTTCACCGCCCGGGCCAGAATCTTGGCGCAGGTTGTCTTGCCGGTCCCCCGGGTCCCGGTAAACAAATAGGCGTGGGACAGCCGGTCTCCGGCCACCTGCCGCTTCAGCGTATCTGTGATGTGGCTCTGCCCCACCACGTCGTCAAAGGTGCGGGGCCGCCATTTGCGGTACAGCGCCTGATACATTCTGCCTCACCTCCACATTCCGTTTCCAAAACGCCGTTTTCCCTCCTCTTCCCGCCCCTCGCCTCCGCGGGGACGGAAAATGGAAATCGGCGCAGAGCAAGACCGCACACCGGCCTTTGAAGCGCGGGCTATACCCGTAACCTGGACAGCCGGCTCAAGAACAGTTCCCCCGCGGCACACGCGGCGGGCCGCTTAGTGCTGCTCGGTTCCCCGCCT
>CALWVX010000046.1 GCA_944385065.1 uncultured Oscillospiraceae bacterium
ATGGAGCATATCTCACCTGTCACCATCGTCCAGAGCGCAAATAAGCGGCCGGACAAGGTGTTCCATGCCAATGTTATTAGTGACGGCGACCCGTCACTGACTACATTGGAATGATGGAAGAGATTCTGTTTCGGGATACTGGATCTGGCAAAACGGAGCGGCCTGGATTGCATATCGTGACGAAACCGGTGGGCTCCACCGCGGGCATTCGGGAGGGGTCACTGACCCGAAAAAACCGGAAGAAAATCGAACAGAAGCCCCATTGGCCGAAACGCCAATGGGGCTTCTGTCTAGCCTTTCTGCTTATCGGACTGCATACTCCTCACAAAACCGCATGAGCATCACGGCCGCCTGAGCGCGGGTGGCGCTGCCACTGGGGGTCAGGGCCCCGTCGCCGGTGCCGCTGATGATGCCTGCGCCGCAGGCCCACTGCATGGCAGGGACGGCCCACTGGCTCAGCTGATCGATGTCAGTATAGGAAAGGATATTGGTATCCTCCCCGACGCTGACGTCGCATCCCTGATACTGCGCATACTGGTAGAGCATGGCAGCCATCTGCTCCCGGGTAATGGGATCGTCAGGTCCGAACCTGCTGTCGCCGTATCCGGCGACAATTCCTGCGCCGGCGGCCCAGTGGACTGCCTCGGCATACCAGGCGTCCGGGGCCACATCGCTGAAGGACGCAGCATAGTCCGCCGCGGGAGCGCCCTCCAGCCGCCACAGAATGGTGGCGATCATGGCCCGGGTCGTGATCGTATCCGGCGCAAAGGTCTCGGCGCCGGTGCCGGCCATCAGACCATGTTCATAGACGTAGCGCACGCCATCTTCGTACCAGGCGCCCTCCGGCACATCCGTGAAGGGCAGTTCCTCCCGGACGGTCGGGATAAAGACGGCCTCCACGGTAACGGCGCTGGCCGGCATGGTGAAGGTATATTCGCCGTCCCCTCTGTCCCGCAGGGAAATCTCTTTCCCGTTCCGGTCCGTCACGGTGAGCTGATCCACCTGATAACCTTCATCCGGCTTGACGGTCAGGGTGACGGTGCTGCCCGCGCTGGCTGTGCTCCGGTTGGCTGTGACGGTACCGCTGCCGTCGGAGTCCACGGTAATTCTGTACCGGGAACTTCCGCCTCCTCCTCCGCCGGAGCTCTCGTTTCCTCTGCTCCAGTGGGCATAAATGGTGGTGTCCTGGGGAAAGACGGTGGCGGTGGTGATCTCCTCGCCGCCGCTGGCCGCGGTGAACCAGCCGTCAAAGTCGTACCCTTCCCGGGTGGGAACCGGCAGGCTGGCAAGCTTCCCGTCCACGGTCTCGGCGGAGGCCGGCGTCACGCTGCCCCCGTTGGCGTCGAAGGTGACCGTCACCTCCGGCTGCGCCGCATTCTCCGTCACAACGATCTTCGCGATGCGGCTGTCTTTCAGCTTAGACTGCCCATCCGGGAGGGTGTTGGTCACCCCGCAGCCGTAATAATAGGTGCCCGGCACATCCGTGGGCGGGGTGTAGCTGGTCCCGGTGGCGCCGGAAATATATTGTACATGGTAACCATTCGCGTCGCAGCTGAACCACTGGTAGCTGAGGGTGCCGTTGTCCGTGACAGAGGCCTTCACCGTCAGCGGAGCTGCCGCTTCTCCCGCCAGATAGGAGGCGTCCTGGGGCTGGGTGGTGATGACCGGCGTCTGGGGATAGACCGCGCCGGCATCCGAGGGCAGCACGGTCAGGGTAAAGTGGTTTTCACCCAACCGGATCTCGACCGTTACGGAAGAAGCGCCCTCCCCGTACGGCAGTTGAATCGTCGTGGCGCCGCCCCTTCCGTCGGCGCCCAATGGCGTATTGTTAACGGTGACAGTATCCTCCGAATAGGCTGTAATCAGCAGCGTGGTGCTGTCGGCATCCCGGAGGCGGTAGGTCAGCTTCCAGTCTCCGGATCCAGAAGAGACGGGCCTGAAGTCCTCCGCCGTGATGGGCAGTCCCTCAAAGCGGAGCATATCGTCCACGGCCAGGGGGTATACCAGCACCCGCTGGCCCGCCTGGCTGAAGGTCACAGACTGGGTGGCCGAGGTCTCGCCGGTTGTAAATTCTGTCGGAGTGTCCACGATCTGGCTCTCCAGCGCCTTACCCTGATCGTTCACCAGAACGGCGATCAGGCGATAGACTGTCTGGCCCTGCAGAGAGTTGTTGGTCAGGGTCACGGTGGCGGTGGTGTTGCCGGTGGTGCTGTCCGTTCCCTGCTCCACATCCAGGCTGGTGTACTGGTGGCCGGTGCGGGCGTAGGCGCCGGTGAGCAGAACGGCGGCCTGATTGTCGGCGTCGCGGTATTCGGGCAGGCGCTGGGTCTCTTCCTGCTCGCCCACCTTGCCCTCCGCCCAGGCGTCGGCGTACAGGTAGACGCCGCTGTCGGGGATCTCTTCTTCTTTGAGAGTTTCCTCCACATAGCCGCCCACATCGTAGGTGAGCGTCAGAGTGTAGGTGCCGTTATCGATGCGCGCCAGATCGGCATCGCGGTGGATGGTGATCGTGTTGTCGTCCACCGTCACATAGCTGGTGTCGCACTTCACCGGGGCCTGCTCCGTCAGCAGGTTGTCGGTGTAGAAGGCCAGCTTGACAGACCGATCCTTGCCCCCGGCCAGGGTAGCGGCGGAGGCGTTGTAAAGGGTGACCGCGATGGTTCGCTTGCCCTGCTCCTCCTTCAGCACCTTCATCTGGGAGATGCCGACGTCCGGGTAGTCCAGATAGACGGTGCCGGTGATGTTTTCCGTAAGCCCGCTGCCGGTGATGGTGTAGGTCGGATTGTCCACCGTGTCTTTTCCCACCTGATGCATGACGGTGAGGGTGGCGCTCTCCCCCGGCTGGAGGGAGTCCGTCAGAGAAGCAGTCTCAGTTTCAGTCAGTTTGACGGTCAGGCTGCTCACAGGCTCCAGGCCGGTGTTGCGGATCTGGAACTGGATGGGCGTCAGGCTGTTCAGGGCCAGGTTTTCATAGTCCACCCCGATGGCGTCCACCTCCACCGCGTACTCCTCGAACCGGGAGGTGGCGGTGTAGAGCATGGTCTCCTCGCCGGGGACGACAACGCCGCCGATCTCCTCCTGATCCTCCGCCGCGTTGCTGTACCGGGTGGCCTGAATCACCGCCTTGACCGCATCGCCGCTGAGGTAGGCGCTGAAGTGGTTGACCAGGTTGTTGTCCGGCAGTACCGCCACCTCCAGGGGGGCGGACAGCCGGTATTTGCCGTTGTCGGACAGAAGCTTTGCGGCCTTCAGTTCGCTGTGGGCCGCCACGGCGAGGCCCTCGGCCGTGGTCTCGTCGTCCACGGTCTCGCTCCAGATGACCGTCAGGTCGCCGATCGTGTTGCTGTCACTCATGGAGGCGAAGCGGAAGTCGCCGCTCACCGCCGCGCTGCCGTCCCGGATCAGAGCGGTCAGGGAGGCGGGGAAGTTGCTGGACATGTCGCCCTCTCCGTCCACCGCCACCATCTGGATGTCGCTCTCGCCGTCCCGGAGGCTGTGCCAGCCGATGACAAAGCGGGTATCGGTCCCGCCGAAGTTCGCCGTCACCACCTGGGGGTTCTCGTCCATCCAGGTGTCGCTGGTGGCCAGCATGGTGGTGCCCAGCTCGCCGTCGCTGCCCACGGTGGTGTAGGCGATCTCATAGCCGCTCTCACCCTTGGTTTCGTCGAATTCGGACGGTGCCGCCTCGCTGCGGTCCAGGGTGTACACCGCGACGGCGGTGCCGTCGGGGAGCATGGCGGCCTGGAGAGCCTTGACGGAGCCGTTGGAGCCGTTGTAGAGCATCCGGGGCTCGCTCCAGTCGGCGCCGTTATAGACGCTGTACATGATGCAGTCCCGGGCGTCAAAGTCCAGCAGATCCTCCTGGCTGTCGGTCGACTCCATGTTGCTGACCACGCTGCGCCAGAACACGATGGCATGGCTGCCGTTGGCCGCCACGGCGGGGGCCAGGTCGGGGGCGCTGTCGTCGGTCAGGCGGGTGGAGACCCAGGTGGAACCGTTGTAGACGGACGCCACGATCTCCGCGCCGTTCATCAGGGTGTTCTGCTCCTCCAGGGAGACCTTCTCCCCGGCGTCCTGCGGCAGCCGGTCACTCAGCCGCACCCAGGCCGCCGCGGCAAAGCTGTTGGTGCCCGCGAGGTCCACATCGCTGTCGCCGTAGCCGTCGAAGCCGTCGGGGCCGTCAATCTCACTGGAGGTCCCGTAGCTGCCGCCGCTCAGGATGCTGTAGTGGGCCTGGCTGTCGTAGATGCTGGAGCTGCCGTCGTCGCTGATGTAGGCCAGCACCTGCCCGTCGTCGCTGATCTCGGGGAAGGAGGCGGGGTTGGCGTTGGTCTGGAGGTCTTCCAGCCCGTTATTGTCATCCAGGCTGAACAGGGACATGCGGCCCTGGGTGTCGCCCCAGGTGCGGGCGTATTGATCCAGGTAGTCCCGGCTCTGGAGGGTGGCGGAGGCGGAGGCCACGTCCAAACCGCTCGCGGCCGCCGCGGCCCGGAGGCTCTGGATGGACAGGCCGGTGCCGGTGCCGCCCCAGTACTCCTCAATGGCGTCCCAGTCGTTGTAATCCCAGGTATTCGTGTAGGAGACGGAGGCCAGCACCGCCTCGTAGGAGATAAAGAGGAACTGGGCCACGAATTTGATGCCCACCTGGCTGCGCAGGGCCAGCTGCTGCCCCTGCAGATCCCCGTTTTCCAGATAACTCCGGGTGAGGAACCGGTTCTGGCTGTCCACGCCCAGTTCGCCGAACAGGCCGATCTTCAGGGCCACGATGGCGTAGTCGAAGCCGACGCCGCCGAAGGCATTGACGTAGGCGTTCAGGCGCAGGTTGGTGAGGAAGTCGTGCACCGGCTCGTCCCCCTGGTCGTAGCGCAGGGCGGTCTGGAAGCTGAGCTGCACGGCGCCGCCCACCCGGAAGGAGCCGGTGACGGGCACGGGACCCACCATGGCGTTGACGTCGAAGCCGAACTCCATGCCAGCGCCGGCGGTGAAGCCGCCGCCCTTGGTATAGACCTCCCACTCCCCGCTCACACGGTTATAGCGGATCTCCGCCTCGTAGAAGCCCTCCAGCTGGAGCTTGAGATCCGCGCCGGTGGAGTCCAGCGCGATCTGGTGCTTGGTGGAGACGCTGGCGGGAAGGTAGGCGCCCCGGGCCATATCGCTGACCTTTTCCCGGGAGGGCAGGCCCACGTCGAACTCGCCGGAGTAGAGGCCCACGGCCACGCCCTCCTCGGAGTAGTCCGCGTCCGACAGCTCCAGATCGTCATAGCCCGCCCAGATCAGGGCGTTGAAGACCGTGGGATCGTCGCTGGGGGTGACCAGCATCTTGAACACGCTGGTGTCGATGCCGCCGGTGATGTTCAGCAGGCCGGAGGCCAGCTTCCCGGCCACATCGTCGCCGGTCACGCTCTTGGTAAAGGCGTCCGTCGCCTGCTTCAGGGCGGAGGCCTCGGTCATGGTTAACAGCATGCCGGTGACGTTTTTGTCCTCATCCACCGGGGTCACCTTGGTCAGGTCCACGGCCCGGAAGGGCAGGGTGATCTCCCGGAGGAGCGTCCACGTCCGATTGTCCCCCTCGCCCTCCAGCTGGTTCAGCCGGAGCTTGAGGCCCACTTCCTCCGCGGTGTCCACCCAGCCGGCGTCGGTCATGGTGGCGGCGGAGAGGACCTGGATGTGATCCACCACGATGATGGAGGCGAAGGGGTAGGTCTCTCTGCTGAAGCTCCCGTCGCTGGGCTTATAGCCGTTCTCGTCCACAAGCTGGAGCTGATAGTTGTTAACGTCGTAATCGTCAGTCGGTGACCGCTCCGTCCCCCACAGGAGCACGACGGTATTCAGCTCCGCCGTGGGGAAGGTGCTGTTGGGGCCCACGAAGCCGGTGGAGCGGCGCACGTCCATGGTCTGGGTCGCCTGGCGTTCGGTATTGTAGTAGGTGACGGTCTGCCGGGCGATGAAGGGCTTGTTTTCCTCGCCCGCGGGCACCTCCTCCAGCACCACCACGCCGGAGGCGGTGCGCATCTCCTTCAGGGGGCTGACGGTGCCGTCCACGGTCTGGAACAGGGGGTAGTACTTGTCACCATCAATGTCGGTGATCTCCAGCACATACTCGATCTGGTCCGAGGGGAGCAGGTCGCCCGTGCTGTCTGTCTCGGTCGTGAACTGGGCGGCGTTGAAGTAGACGGTGATCTTGCCGTTTCCATCGGTGGTAAACGTGGTGCCCCCCTCCCGCTGGGCCGCGCCGGCGTTATCGAAGATGCTGTCCCGGCTGTCTCCCAGGCCGGCCTTCTCGCAGAAGAGCCCGTTTTTGAACACGCCGCCCCGGACGGTGACCTTGGAATTGGCCAGGGGAGAGCCGTCGGGCTTCACCAGGGTCAGCTCCACCTTGGCGGCCTCCCGCAGGCGGACGGTGTTCAGGGGGTAGAGCTGGAGCTTGGCGGCGTCCCCCTCGCCGGACAGGAGCTCCTCCTGCTGGATGGTGCCCAGGTACTCCTCGCCGTTATAGACGGAGCTGAGCTGCACATCGCTGTCGATGCCGTAGGGCGTGTAGAGGGCCAGCACGCCGTCTTCGTTGGTGGTGACCTCTTGCTGCCAGCCCTCCCCGTCGGTGTACCGCAGGGTGGTCTCCGCCGCCGGGGTCACCTGGAACAGGTAGAACTTGTCCCTCAGGGTGGAGGCGGTGACGCTGACGCTGGCGGTCATGCCGGTGGCGGCGTGGGTGGCGGTGATGACGGCGTGGCCGCCCTCGGTGGTGGAGATGCCCATGAGCAGCTCGGGCAGGTAGGTGTCGTAGTCAAAGTTCTCGATGTTCTCGTACAGCCCGCCCTGCTTGTAGTTGACGGCAATGGCGCCGTTGCTGGTGGCCCAGCGGATGCCGTCCCGGAAGGAGTTCCAGGTGTACGCGTCGTAGTTGACGCCGATGTACTCCAGCAGGCCCAGCTGCTGCCGCAGGGCAAGAACCGTCTCCGTGTATGTGTCCCCGTCGGTGGAACTGCCGGCGCCGTAGTTCATAACCGTACCGCTGTTGTCCATCCGGATGCTCGAACTGTCGATCCGGTCCCCGTTCTCGTTCACCAGCCACAGGGCGCCGCTGTTATAGACGTGGAAGGCGAAGGCGTCGGTGCTGGGGGCCTGGTCGCCGCTGTCCACCGTGAGGGTGACCTGATAGGTGTCCTTCAGGCCGTAGGCGACGCCGGTTCTGCTCAGATCCAGCGTGTAGGTGCCCCTTTCTTCGGTGATGGGTTCTTCGGCAAAGATCTGGGAGGCGTCGTTCCCCAGCACCCGCCGGACGATGAGGGTGGCCTCCTGCCCCTCGGTCAGGCCCTCCAGCTCCCAGTCGATGTCCACATAGTCCGTCTCGTCGGTGAGGTAGAGGTTTTCCGGCCGGATCAGCCGGGCGGTGACGGGCTGGGTCTCCAGGATGATGCCAACCCGGTCGGACAGGGTCTCTCCCTCTCGCTGCGGGTTGGGGGCGGAGACCACCGCGGTGTAGTCCACGTCGCCGTCCTGGGACAGCTCCGACAGCACCCCCGCCGGGATCTGGACGCTGTGGGTGTTCTGATCGACGGTATAGGTGGCCACCGGAGTCTGTTCCTCCAGCGGCGCGCCCTCGGCCGTGAAGTCCCCCTGATAGAGCGCAGCGGTATACTGGATGTCGGCTCCCGTGCTGTTCACCAGAGTGCCCAGGTTGCTGTTCCAGCGCAGATCGAAGGCGGCGTACCGCTGGGCGGTCACGGTGTCGAAGGAGAAATTCAGATAGGCCGCCGTCCCCGGGACCACCTGGAAGTCCCGGAAGGTCTCGCTGGTCACGTCGTCGCTGGGATCATTGGGCGTGCCGTTGTCGGCGGTGAAGGTACACCGGATCCAGGCGGATTCCGTGAGGCCATTGACCGGGGTGACCTTGACCTTTGTGTCGTCGTCCGGGTCCACCTTCTCAAAGGTGACAATTTCCCCGGTCGCTCCGTACAGGGGCTCATAGCTCCAGGTTCCGGTGGTATAGGTGGGGGGATTGGCGGTCCCGGTGTAGAGGTTGGCGGTGAGGGTGGGCCAGGTGCTCTGATCCACCGTGTCGATGGTGTCGCCGGTGATCATGCCGCTGTCGGGATCGGTGCTGGAGGTGACCCGCACGCTGGTCACCATGTAGATGGCGGCGCCGGAGAAGCTCCTGTCCCACCAGCTCAGCTCCGTCCAGCTCTGGCTGTCCGGGTCACCCTCGTTGACCTGGAGGACGGCGCGGTACGAGTTCGCCCCGCCCGTCCCCGCCGGGATGGAAAAGGGATCCGAGACAAAGACGGTATTGCCAAGCTCGTCCTCCATGCGGATGGACAGATATTCCACCAATTCGCCGTTTTGGTACACCGCCGCCCGGAAGGGCAGCACTCCGTCGGCTTGTTTGATGTAGTCCTGAATATCCTGATTATACGCGTCATCCAGGGTGATGGTGACGGTGGCGGTGCTGACCAGATTGGTCCCCTCCGCCACGTTCACCTCCATGCCGGTGACGGCGCTGCGCCGCTGGATGCTGTCGAGCTCCACGCCCGCCACGGACTTCCCGTTGACCTCCACCGGGTTGCCCCAGATGTCGCTCACACTGCCGAGGGAGACGGTCAGGTTGGCGATGTCCATCGGCAGCACCCGATACCACAGCACCAGCCGGCTGCCCGCGGTGTTCATGTGCAGCTGCTCCGCGGTGTACTCCTCGCCGTTGACGGTGATGACGGTGCTGTCCGCCACCTTCACCAGCTCGTCAAAGGCCAGGGTGATGGGGACCACCTGCCCGGGGTAGTAGGTCCCCGCCGGGGCGGTGACGCTCTCCAGCACCGGGTCTGCGTTGTCGTTCACCAGGGTCACGGTGCAGTCTTTGATGCTGTTCTCCACCCAGTCGTATCCGCCGGCAGGAGCGCCGCCTGCATTAAAATACGGCCCCCCAACTATGATGGTGGAAAACACGGCTTTTTCCCCCGTCTCGCTCCAGGCGGAGTAATCAAACGCGAAGAAATCTACGCCGCCGCTTTCAACGGTTATATCATCGTCCTCATCAATGAAAGGATCCACCACCGTTCTGTCTGCTTCCGGAATGAATTCAAGGCTATGGTCACCGCCTTCCTCCGCCACAACCATAAAGTCTCCCTCGCTGTTGGACTGGTACAGCTTGCCTGTGACGGTATAGATGACGGCGTTGTTCCCGTCGATGGGCTCCCCCTTGGCCCCCTGGAGGATGGTGATCAGGTCGTTGATCCGGTCCACCTGGGTTTTTCTGTCCTCGTCCCTGTCCCTGCCCAGGATGGGGAAGTAAAGGGAAGATCCCCATGAATCTACCGAACGGTCCGTGTTCTCCCCATACGTCCACTGGGTTTGGGACAGGTCGGGCGCCTCCCGCTGGGTGGTCAGCAGCAGGGTGTGGGCGTCCGAGTAGGTGGAGCCGTTTTGGAACACCACCCGGCCGGCGGGGTCGGAGAAGGTCACCGACCCGGCCAGCTCGCCGTAGTTGTAGTGGGAATAGGGAGAGTAGAGCGGGTTATTCCCCTCAATGTAGACCCGCAGCTGGACTGTATCGGTGTAGTTGAACTCATTGGTGTAGGTCAGTGTGCCGGTGGTATCACTCTCCGTCAGGATGACCGCACAGTCATGATTGATGAGCTCCGGGTTGGTGTTGTCATAGGTGCTCACCATGAGGCGATCGATGCAGTTGCCCACCAGACCGGGGTCGTAGGAGACCTCCAGGGAAAGGGTCTCCCCGGGGGCCAGTCTGATGCCGCCGCTGCTGGTGATGCCAAAATTGAGCCCCTGTCCGAGGGCCAGGCCGAACGCCAGCTCCTGAAAGCCGCTCACATCCAGGGCCATCGCCGTGCCGGAGGCGGGCTGCGCGTCCCCGCTGCGGACGGTGATGCCCCCAGCCTGGATCTGGTCGATCAGGCTGTTCAGGTTGTCCAGCGCCTCACCGTCAAAGGTCCTTCCGGAGAAGTAGGTCTCCTGGATGCGCTGGAGCTCCCGCTCGATGGCAATGATGGTCTTGAGATCCCCCAGGGCGACGGGCACCCCGTCCACATAGCCGATCCGGTTGAGATCGGTGTCCGAATCGGCGAGCAGGGCCTCGAGCTCCTCCAGGGTGTATTCCTCGCCGTCCAGTTCCACGGTCCGGTCGGTGACCAGATTGCCGTTTTCGTCCAGAAGGCCGTACTGCTTCAGCAGGTCGTACACCGCCTGGCCGTCCTGGCCGGTGAGGGCGCTCAGCTCCTCCAGCAGCGCCTGGTTTTCCGCCGGGCTGTTGCCCAGCAGATCGCCCACGGCGGCGTAGACCGTCCCGGGCAGCAAGCCGAGCGTCATGATCAGGCTCAGCATCAGGGCCAGAAACCGCTTCTTCAGATTCCGCATGATTTTCCTCCTTTTTTCATGCTTTCCATACCTGTATCTCTCCTTTGGAGGGGATCCCCATCCAAAAGACGGGCCGAGGCCCGTCCCGACTGATCTTCTTGTCATCCGCGCCTCTTTTTCTTGTGGCCGCACACTCCCAGCAGAGTGCCGGGGACCTGGCGGTAGTAGAGACAGGATCCGCAGTCCCGCATGCCGTCCGCGCTCAGCTCCGCATCGGGGCAGGCGTCCTCTATGGTCAGCAGCACCCGCTCCCCCGCCGGCGTATAGACCGGGTCGCCCAGAAGATCGGGGTACTCCTCGATCTCCCGCCCGCTCCGCTCGTCATAGCGCAGGGGGATTTCCAACACCACTCCCTCAATGATATGACGCCTTGTTTTTTTCATGTTCCCCCCCCTCGCCTCAATGCCATTTGACCAAACCATCTCTGCTTTCTCGGAAAACTATTGTACAGGATTACTGTAGCATATCGGGACAGGTTTGACATCACCC
>CALWVX010000047.1 GCA_944385065.1 uncultured Oscillospiraceae bacterium
CGCAGCTTGTGACGACGACATCGAGGTGAAAATTTCGTGCAGCCTAACTCGAAAAAGTGGCTTTGTCACTTTTTCGATAGTCTCTCGCCGCCCGGAGGCGGCGAAACCTCCTCATCCCTCGTCTCGCCCGCAGGCAAAAATCTCCCTCCCTCCGCAGGGGCGGGAACAAAAAATCGAGATAACTACAGAACCAATGGAGGCATCGACCATGGACCTTTCCGAACTCAGAGAAAAAATCGACCGGGTGGACGAGCAGATGCTCGCCCTGTTTTTGGAGCGCATGGACCTGGCCGAGGCGGTGGCCGCCTATAAAAACGAGCACCACCTGCCGATTCTGAACCGGAGCCGGGAGCGGGAAATTCTGGCCTGGGCGGCCGAGAAGTCGGGCGACCGGGAGCGGTACGCGTATCATCTGTTCACCACGCTCTTTGAGCTGGCCCGGGCCCGGCAGGCGGAGCTGATCTCCGCCCCGACGCAGGTGGAACAGCTGGTCCGGACGGCGCTGGCCGCCGGAGAGGACGTCTTCCCCCAGACCGGTACAGTGGCCTGTCAGGGGGTGGAGGGGGCCAACTCCCAGGTTGCCTGCGACCGCCTGTTTCCCCGGGGGGAGATTGTCTATGAAAAGACCTTCGAGGCGGTGGCCGAGGCGGTGGAATCGGGGCGGTGCCGGTTTGGGGTGCTCCCCTTTGAGAACAGCTCCAACGGCTCGGTCCGGGCCGCCTACGAGCTGCTCCAGGACCGCCGGCTCTGGGTGGCCAGGTCGGTGCGGCTGTGCATCCGTCATGAGCTGCTGGCCCTGCCCGGAGCCAGATTGGAGGACATCCGGGAAATCTATTCCCACGAGCAGGCCATCGGCCAGTGCAGCCGGTTCCTCCGCGGCCTGGAGGGGGTGAAGGTCATCCCCTGCGGCAATACCGCCATGGCGGCCCAGAAGGTGGCCGAGAGCGGCAGCCGTCGGATTGCCGCCATCTCCTCCCACCCCTGCGCCGCTCTGTACGGCCTGGAGTGCCTGCGGGACGACATTCAGAACAGCGACAACAATTACACCCGCTTCTTCTGCGTCACCCGCCAGCCGGTTATCTACCCCGGGGCGAACCGGATCAGTCTGATTCTGGCCTGCGACAACCGCCCGGGGGCACTGTACGACATCCTGTCCAAGCTGGCCGCCCTGGGCATCAATATGACCAAGCTGGAGAGCTGTCCCGTCACCGGCCGGAACTTTGAGTACATCTTCTTTTTGGAGATGGAGGCCAGCGTGCTGGAGCCGGGCGTGCTGTCCATGCTGGAGGAGCTGGAGCGGGAGTGCGAGGGCTTCCACTTCCTGGGCAATTACGCGGAGATATAGACACAGTTGTTAACGGCCCGTCCGGACTGCCGGACGGGCCGTTCTGCCGCCCTCAGGCAAAAAGAGGTTGCCCGGGGGCGAACCGGGCCGTATAATGGAGGAAAACGGACCGCCCTGGCCGACGGGGCGGAAAAGGAGCGAGCGATTATGGTGAACTTTGACCCGGAGCGGTATCCCTACCCCTCCCGCCGCAACGTGGTGTACGCCCGGCAGGCCATGGCCTGCACTTCGGTGCCACAGGGGGCCCAGATCGGGCTGGATGTGATGAAGGCGGGGGGAAACGCGGTGGATGCGGCGGTGGCCATGGCCGCCGCCATGCCCATGCTGGAGCCCACGGGCAACGGCCTGGGCAGCGACTGCTTTGCCCTGGTCTGGCGGGCGGAGGAGAAAAAGCTCTATGGCCTCAACGCCAGCGGGACCGCCCCCGCCGCCCTCAGCGCCGCGCTGGTGCGAAAGCTGGGCCACCGGGAGATGCCCCGGGCCGGCTGGCTGCCCGCCATGGTGCCCGGCGCCCCGGCGGGGTGGGCCGAGCTGAACCGCCGGTTCGGAACCAGGCCGCTGGCCGAGCTGTTTGCCCCGGCGGAGGACTGTGCCCGGAAGGGGGCGCCGGTGGCGGTCAATGTGGCCCGGCAGTGGCGCAGGGATGTGGAGCGCATCCGGGCGGCCCGGGCGGAAAACCCCGCGCCCCACGCCTATTGGTGGGAGTGCTTCACCAAAGACGGATCGCCCTATGGGCCGGGGGAGCTCTTTCGCTGGGAGGAGTATGCCCGGACGCTGGAGGAGCTGGCGGAGAGCAGCTGTGAGAGCTACTATCGGGGTCCCCTGATGGAGAAAATCGTGGCCTTCAGCCGGGAGACCGGGGGCTATTTCCAGGAGGACGATTTCCGCGCCTACCGCCCGGAGTGGGTGGAGCCCATCACCGCGGACTACCGGGGCTATACCGTGTGCGAGATGCCCCCCAACGGCCACGGGATCACCGCCCTGATGGCCCTGAATCTTCTGCGGGGACTGGAGATGCCGGAGGAGAGGGAGAGCGCCCGCACCTATCATTTCATTGCCGAGGCGATCAAGCTGGCCTATGCGGACACCAGGACCTATGTGGCCGATCCCCGGTATATGCGCACCAGGGTGGAGGACCTGCTGTCCGAGCGGTATGCCGCCCGGCGGAGGGCCCTGATCGGCGACCGGGCGCTGGAGCCCGAGGCAGGGGACCCCTCCTGCGGGGGCACCATCTATCTGTGCACCGCCGATCCCCAGGGGAACATGGTGTCCCTGATCCAGAGTAACTACACCACCTTCGGCGCGGGGGTGGCCGTCCCGGGGACGGGCATCTCTCTGCAGAACCGGGGGGCCAACTTCTCTCTGGACGAGAGCAGCGACAACTGTCTGGCGGGGGGCAAGCGGTCCTATCATACCATCATTCCCGGCTTTTTGATGAAGGATGGGGAGGCGGTGGGGCCCTTCGGCGTGATGGGGGCCTTTATGCAGCCCCAGGGACATGTCCAGGTAGTGGTCAACACGGTGGACTATCACATGAATCCCCAGGCGGCCCTGGACGCGCCCCGCCTGCAGTGGATCGGCGGAAAACAGATTCAGCTGGAGCGGGAGGTCCCGGACCCCATTCCGCAGCAGCTGGCCGATATGGGGCACCAGGTGGAGGTGATCCGCGATCCCATTGACATGGGGCGGGGCCAGATCATCTGGCGAACCCGGGAGGGCCTCTATGTGGGGGCGACCGAGTCCCGCTGCGACGGGACGGTGGCCGCCTGGTAATTCAGCGCGGGGCGGCCAACCGCCGCCCCGCGCTGAATTACCAGAATTTTTTCTTTTTCATGATCCACAAAGAGAGAATAACGATCAGGACGCTGACCACAATGACGGCGGGGTAGCCATATTTCCAGCCCAGTTCCGGCATGCCGGCAAAATTCATTCCGTACCAGCCGGCAACCAGAGACAGAGGCAGGAACAGGGTGGTGACCACGGTAAGCGTTTTCATGATCCGGTTTTGCCGAACGTCCACCTCGGTCTGAAACAGCTCCCGGACCTGAAGACAGTACTCCCGCAGCAGCTGCGCGTCATCCCGAAGCCGGCCCAGACGGTGGGACAGCAGGTGGAAAAGGCGGTGCTCGTGCTCAGAGAACAGATCCGCGTCATCTTCCTCCAGCTCGCAGACTACGTCATCCAGCTGGGAATAGTAGCGGAACCAGTGCATCAGTTCCCGGCGCAGCCGGGAGATCGGGGCGGTGAATTGTTCCAGCTGTCCGGAGAGCACCTGATCCTCCAGCAGGCTCAGCTGGTCTTCCAGCTCCTCCAGATGGTGGGGATCCTTGGCCAGCAGAAGTTCCAGCAGCTCGTAGAAAATCCGGCCCGGACCGTTTTCCTGCCAGCGCTTTTCCCGGGACAGGCGCTTGACCAGGGCCCGGACAGAACCGCTGTCGTCACACAGAACCAGACGGTCCGATGTGAGCAGAAAACCGAAAGCGATTGCCTGCCCGGAGCGGGTCTGCCTGGGAGTGACCACCGTTCCGCACAGAAAATCCCGGCGGGCTTCGGCTCTGCAGCTGCGGGCGTCCCGGGCGGAGGGAGTGTGGCGGATGATGGCCTCCAGGCCGGCCAGCTGAGGCGGGTGCTCCAGCTCCTGAGAAGTCAGGAGCACCAGAGCCCGGTCCTCTGGAACCAAAGGCCGTTGGACCGCCTCCAGCCGCTGCGCAATCAAATAGGTCTCCATCTCCCCGCACCTCCTGTTGAATCTGGCGCTATTATATCCCACGGCGAGGCGGCTGGCAAGGGCTTGCGGGGGCCGGGGAGATATGCTATGATAAAAAACAGTCAACCTACGAAGGCGTAGCCGCCGGCCTTTGGCGGACGCTGCAGAGAGGAGAAAGAAGATGCAGATTGACTCCACCCTCTATTCCGGACGCCCCGCCGACGAGACGGGACGCATTCCCCAGGAACTGGCCGTCTATGACAGGCTGGATCAGCTGTCCATTCCCTATGTGCGGGTGGACCACGAGCATGCCGACACCATGGAGATCTGCCAGGAGGTGGAGCGGGTGCTGGGGAGCGAAATCTGCAAAAACCTGTTTTTGTGCAACCGGCAGCAGACGCAGTTCTACCTGCTGATGATGCCAGGGGACAAGCCCTTCAAGACCAAGTATCTGTCCGCCCAGCTGGGCTGCGCCCGGCTGTCCTTTGCCGATGAAACGCACATGCGGGACTATCTGGGCACGGTGCCCGGCTCGGTGTCCGCGCTGGAGCTGCTCTTTGACCGGGAACAGAAAGTTCAGCTGGTGATCGACCGGGAGCTGATGCAGGACGAATGGATCAGCGGCCACCCGGGCATCTCCACCTCGACGCTCCGCCTGCGGCGGGAGGACCTGCTGCGCTATGCGGCCTCCACCGGCCACGAGCCGGTCTATGTGGACCTGCCCGACCCCCGCAGAGGAGAGGAATAAAAAACGGCCTCCTCCGGCAGTTCAAAGCCGGAGGAGGCCATTTTTATGCTTTGCGCAGGATTCCCATGGGAGTGGACTCGGAGCCCTGTCCCAGGGGATTATCCCCCAGCGCCCGGGCCAGCCAGTCCAGCGTGGGCTTTTTCTCGGAGAAGCCCAGAATGTTGGCGCCCAGGTCGTTGATGTCCACAATGGCCACCGGATGGCCCAGCGCCTGGGCCAGGCGCTTCGCCGTCCCCATGGGGTCGGCGGGAGTAAGGACCACATAGTGGTCATAAGGAGGGATCGTACCCTCGGTGGGGCCGTCGATGCCCCGGGCCTTGGGGCCGGCCACAAGGTAGAACCACCCCTTTTTCCCCAGGAGCTTTCCGATCACGCTGCAGAAGGCGGCAAACAAAATGCGCAGCGTGCCGCATTCCTGCAGAGCCATTTCCATGGTCTCGGGGATGCCCAGGCCGATGCCGGCGGGGGTTTTGGTCACATAGCGGCTCAGCGTCACGGCCAGCTTCCGGGGCTTGATGTCCTCCATGGGAATGGCCCGGCTCTGGGTGCAGGCTACCGCTTTCTCCGAGATGAAGAGAATGTCGCCCTCCTGCATCAGGGGCTTGGGATAGCGGAGGACCACATCGGCCATGTCGTCCTCCTTGGTGATCAGATGGGTTTTGACCGGAATGCGCAGATAGTCCACACCGTCCACGGTGCGGACCAGGTGCTTGCCCGGGTTAGCGGAATAGTCGGTTTGCTCTGGCATATGGCTGCGCTCCTCTCGGCGGGATGGCCCGCCCTCATTTGAAATTCTTCTGCCGGCGCCCATTATAGCACCGGCGCGGGACAATTTCCAGCCGAAATCAAACTTTTTCCGGTTGGACCGCTCCGATCAGCCGGTTTCCCTCCACTCCGGTGACGAGCACCGGAACCAGGCGGTTGTGCAGGTCCTCCGACGAGGAGACCGCCACCTCGCAGTACCGGTCGGTGTGCCCGCGCCAGCGGGTGTCCGGCCTGTCCTCAAACAGGACGGGAACGGTCTCCCCCACAAAGGAGGCCAGATAGTCGCCCTCCATGCGGGCGGCCAGGGCGGCGGCCCGGTGGGCGCGCTCCTCTTTGACAGCTTTGAGGACCTGCCCGGGCAGCCCGGCCGCCGGAGTGCCCGGCCGCCGGGAATAGGGGAAGATGTGCATGGCGGAAAAGGCGCAGCGCTGGAGGAAGGACAGCGTCTGGCTGAACTCCTCCTCCGTCTCTCCGGGGAAGCCCGTAATGAGATCAGTGGTGATGGCGGGCCGGTCGTAGACGCCGCGCAGGAATTTTACGCTGTCATAATACCGGTCGGAATCATATTTCCGGTTCATCCGGGCCAGAGTGGCGTCGCATCCGGCCTGCAGGGACAGATGAAAATGGGGGCACAGATTGGGCAGGGCGGCCGACCGGGCACAGAACTCCGGCGTGATGGTTCTGGGTTCCAGGGAGCCCAGGCGGACCCGGGTGTCCGGGGACAGGGCCCGACAGATGGCCTCGATCACCTGGATCAACTCCGGCCGGTCCTTCAGATCCTGGCCCCAGGAGGAGATCTCAATGCCGGTGAGGACGATCTCCCGATAGCCCTCCTGTTCCAGCGCCCGGGCCTGCCGGACGCAGTCGTCCAGCGGGAGGGAGCGCACCCGCCCCCGGGCATAGGGGATGATGCAGTAGGAACAGAAGTTGACGCACCCGTCCTCGATTTTCAGCATGGCCCGGGTGCGCCCCTCCAGTCCTCCGGCGGGCAGAGTCTCAAACCGGCGGCGCTGGAAGGCGTCGTCCAGGGCGGTAATGGGCTGACGCTCGGCCCACTCCTGCTCCAGAAGCCGGACAAAGCCGGTCCGGTCCCCGGTGCCGGCGATCAGATCCACCCCCAGCTGCTTCACATCCTCCGGATGGGTCTGGGGGTAGCAGCCGCATACGGCGATGATCGCGTCGGGGGCGGCCTTCCGGGCCCGGCGGATCACCTGGCGGGATTTTTTGTCGCTGACGGCGGTGACGGTGCAGGTGTTGATCACATAGGCGTCCGCCTCCCCCTCGAAGGGGACCGGAACATGGCCCCGGGTGGCGCACAGCTGTTCCAGAGCCTGGGTCTCATACTGATTCACCTTGCAGCCCAGGGTGTAAAAGGCAATTCTCATAGCGTCCTCACTTCGGCGGAGAGTATCCTGAAAAACACGCGCCGCTCCCCCGCCGGGGGGAGCGGCCGGAGTGCGGGAGCATTACAGGGCGGAGCGGTGGAAATGCTCGGGGATGACGGCCAGGTAGCACAGTTCCTCGGTCCCGTCGTTGATCAGACTGTGGGAGTGGCCCTGGGGGCAGTAGTGGCAGCTGCCGGGGCCGAGAGTCTCATAGTCCCCGTCGTAGAAAGCCTTGCCGGCGCCGGACAGGATGTAGATGACCTCGCTGTTGGTGTCGTGGAGGTGCAGGCCGATGGAGCCGCCGGGGCTCAGCCGGCCCAGGGAGATTTTGATGTTCGCGTCGGTATACTTGCGGCTGGTCACCGAGCCATCGCCGCCCCGGAAATGCTCCTGTACGGTTTCCTCCAGCTTGTCAAATTCGATCAGCATAGTGATTCCTCCTTATCATGTTAAGCCGAAGCTCCCTCCGGCGGGTCAATATCCTCAGGGAGCAGCTCCATCAGCTGTTCCCGGGTGGGGCTGTCCAGCTGGGCGACCCGGTCCGACTGGCGGGCGACGGCCTTTTCAAAGAGGTTGCGCACCTCCCGTGCATTGCCGAAGTTTTCGTCCCGCTGCTCGTACAGTTCCCGGAGCAGGCCGACGGCCGCCTGCTCCCCCTGAGGGGACAGGGCGTAGCCGTTTTTATCGCACATGGAGCGGAAGATGTCCATGAGCTGCCCGGCGTCGTAGTCGGAAAAATAGAAATATTTGTTGAAGCGGGACTCCAGTCCCGGATTGGAGTGGAGAAAGGTCTCCATGCGATCCGTGTAGCCGGCGACAATGACGATCAGGTCGTCCCGGTGATCCTCCATGTTTTTCAGCAGGACCTCCACGGCCTCATGCCCGAAGTCGTTGGCGCTGTCCGGGTTGACCAGGGCGTATGCCTCGTCGATGAACAGCACGCCCCCGATGGCCTTCTGGACCGCCTCCTGGGTTTTCAGGGCGGTCTGTCCCACAAAGCCGGCCACCAGACCGGAGCGGTCCACCTCCACCAGCTGCCCCTTGGACAGCACTCCGATGGCGTGGTAGAGCTTGGCCAGCAGCCGGGCCACCGTGGTCTTGCCGGTGCCCGGGTTGCCCAGAAACACTAGATGCAGGGACATGGGCGGGACAGGCAGGTCCGCCTGAGAGCGGAGCTTCCGTACCTTGACCAGATTGACCAGGCTCTTCACGTCCTTTTTCACCTGGTCCAGGCCGCACAGCCCGTCCAGTTCGGCCATCAGCTCCTCCAGAGAGGGCTCCGCCGGCTTTTCCTCCGCCTGGGCGGCCGCGGGACTGTCCTCCGCCGCCGGCTGTGATGACGGCGGAGCGGACGGATGGAGAGGGGCGGACTCCGGCGGCCGGGAGACGAAGGGATCCGCCTTCAGGGCGGGCCGGTCTCCCTTCAGCCCGTCCTGATCGCACAGCTCCAGCAGCGCGTCGGAACAGGCGTTGACAAAAGCGGCCTCCCCCTCACTCACCACCCCGTCGGCGGCGGCGAAGAGCAGCAGCATCAGCGTCAGCTGATCGGCAAAGCGCCGGGCCAGAGAGGTGCTGTGGGTGCGGTCGTACCGGCGCAGGTCCTGAAAGAAGGTGGGGGGGCGGAAGCGGTCGAAATTGGCCACCCCGGTAGCCACCTCCCAGTACAGAGCGGAGGGGACGGGGCAGCCGGGGGACCAGATGGCATTATACACTTCCACATGCAGGGGGGAGATGGAGCTGGCGCTGTCCGCCTGCCACACGCCGAGGGCGCACCGGCGCATAAACTCGTCCACCTGGCGGCTGAAGCTCATGCGCAGAGCGGGGTCGGGAATAAGTTTGCGGAACGCCGCGATCACCTGGCTGTATTGGCGGTGTACTTCGCTGGCGGTCATGGGTTCGCCCATGGGGGACGACACCTCCCTCCTGATGGAATGGACAACTCCATTATATAAAAAAGCGGGAGCGAGGTCAAGAGAGGATGGTAAGTTGACATAAATATGTGAACTTTTTGTTATTTCGACTTTTTCCGTTGACTGATGGGCGAAATCCCTGTAGAATAAGAGTCCCAGGTTCCGTTTTGTTCCGCAGAGAAGTGGGAATGCGGAGACGCTTTGCGCGGGGAATGCTGGGGAAAAGGAAAACATGATAACGAAATGCTATGATATGATGGATGGAGGGATCCAAGTATGGCGGACAGACAGAGCGCCTCCTCCCGCAGCGGCGGGAGCAAGCAGGTGTCTCCCCGACGCAATGATGTGATCCGCTGTGAAAACTGCGGTGAGGAGTATTCCGTGACCTATAAGCGCTGTCCCTTCTGTGACGAGCGCCCCGGCCGGTCCGGCGGACGGACCTCTGGCGGGCGCCGGGTGGCCAACAACACCAGGGGGGGAGGCTATGGCGGGCCGGTCAATCCCATCCATGTGATCCAGTTGGTGATCTCCCTGGTGGTGATTATCGCGGCCCTGGTCATTGTGATCCGGTTTGTGGGCGTACCCTTGCTGGGGGGCGGCGGCAGCTCCTCCTCGGGCAATCCGGATACCAGTCAGGGCGCCGCCGGTCAGCCGGACGGCTCTGATCCCTCCGGGACGGGAGACGGCTCCCAGGGGTCGGCGGTGGAGTCCATTACCCTGAACCGGACCGAGGAACTCACCCTGCAGTACAATGAGACCTATCAGCTCACCGCCACGGTGACGCCCTCCGACGTGCAGGAGCCGGTGGAGTGGACCAGCAGCGACCCCAGCATTCTGACGGTGGATCAGGATGGGCTGGTTCAGAACGTGAATACGGGCACCTCTGCCCAGCGGGTGGTGGTGACCGCCTCCTGCGGCGGCATCCAGGCCCAGTGCGAGGTTTACTGCCGGGCCCAGAACGCCGGCGGGACCGGGGACTCCGGAGAAACCGGCGGCGGAACCCAGACCGGAGGCTCTGCGGCTTCCGGCAGCCAGGGGACCATCGTCAACGCGGAAAACGGCCTGAATATCCGCTCCGGTCCCGGCCAGGAGTATGAAGTGGTGGCCAGCGCCGCCAACGGCGCCACCGTCACCATCCTGGGGGAGGAGAACGGCTGGTATCAGATTCGGTACAACAATACGGATACGGGCTATGTGTCCAGCGACTATGTTTCGGTAAGCGGTTAAGATGACAGACAGGGCCGGGGAACCCCGGCCCTGTCTCTTTTTGGTTGCATTTCCCCGAAAAGTGGGGTAAGATAGGGGCACCGAGTTGCCGTATGGGAGGTTTTGTGATGCGGGACGGATTTGTGAAAGTGGCCGCCGGCACCCCGAAGATCCGGGTGGCCGACTGCGCCTATAACGCCGGGCAGGTCATCGCCCTGATGGAACAGGCCGCGGAGCAGGGGGTCAAGGTGCTGGCCCTGCCCGAGCTGTGCCTGACGGGCTATACCTGCGGGGACCTGTTTTTGCAGGATACGCTCCTCCGGGGGGCGGAGGAGGCCCTGGGGACCGTGCTGGAGGCCACAAAGGAGCTGGACATCCTGGCGGCGGTGGGCCTGCCGGTGCGGAACAAGTGGACCGGAAAGCTGTACAACTGCGCCGCCGTCATCCACAAGGGGGAGATTTGGGGCCTGATCCCCAAAACCTATCTGCCCAACTACGGGGAATTTTACGAGCAGCGGTGGTTTGCCTCCGGCGAGGGCGTTGACCATATGATCGAGCTGTGCGGGCAGGAGGTCAGCCTGTCGGCCAACGTTGTGTTTCAGTGTGAGGCTGTGCCCGATCTGGTGGTGGGGGTGGAGATCTGTGAGGACCTGTGGGTCCCCGAGCCCCCCTCCGCCGCCCTGGCCCGGGCGGGGGCCACCCTGATTTTGAATCTGTCCGCCTCCAACGAGGTGG
>CALWVX010000048.1 GCA_944385065.1 uncultured Oscillospiraceae bacterium
GGGCAGCCAGTTGTCCGCCATCAGCAGGACGTTGAGATAGGCGGGCTGGATACCACAGTCCTCACAGAGCTTCCGGGCCAGCTCCACCGCGCCTCCGTGGCGGTTGCCGTAGGTCAGGACCATATAAAAATAGCCGGTGTGGAATTTCCCCTTGCACAGGAACTCCCGCACCATTGGCGGGACCTCGTGCCCGTAGATCGGGCACACGACCCCGATGGTCTCGGCCGTGAACTCCAGCCGGGCGCAGTGCATCACCTGCGGAATACTATATAACTCTGATTCGATGCTTTTGGCGGCGTATAGGCTGTTGCCGGTGCCGGTAAAGTAGAACAGCATCAGAATTCTCCTTTCAGTGCGCTTAACTGCCCCAGCCAGCGGTCCAAATCCCGCTGTGGTGTCTCCATCTTCCCAAACTGCCGGGGGCTGAAGCGAATGGCCTTGGGATAGAGGACCCTGGCGCCGGGACAGGCCCGCTCCATATCCTCCAGCGTGTGTCCTGGCCATCCCGCGTGCGTCTGGAAGGGGATCAGCGTCTTGCCGGCCCAATCCACCATGGAGAGGAAACTGAGGACCGGCGAGGACATGGTGTACCACTAGGTGGGCGTTCCCACCACAAAGGTGTCGTAGTCCTCCAGTTGGATTCCCAGTGGTCTTAACGCAGGGCGATAGCCGCGGTTGACCTCGTCCTGGCCCTGCGCAATGATCTCCTGATCGGTTCCCGTATAGGCCACGGTATCCAGGCGGACCAGGGGGAAACCGGTTTCCCCCTGAATGCGCTCTGCAATCTGCCTGGTGTTGCCGTCCATGGAATAGAAGACAATCAGATTCTTACTCACGGCTGTCCACGCTCCTCACTTGACATCCCTCCATGCGCACCATATAATCATCTCACACATTTTATTATGCTCATGTTTATTATAGTGCGGCAGCACAGTACAAATCAATGGTGAGCTCCGGCCGCTTTGCCCGATATGCGACACATCGGCGCAAAATGCCCAGGAAGTCACAAAAAATTCAGGGAGGCAGCTGCAATGGAATCTGAAAAAACCGACCTGCGGGTACTCCGCACCCGAAAGGCGATCCGGGACGCCTTCTGCTCCATGATCATGGAGATGGATTATTCGGAGATCACTATCAAGGAACTGGCACGGCGGGCCATGATCAACCGAAATACGTTTTACCTGCACTATGACTCCATTGACGCGCTGCTCCGGGAGCTCCAGGACGAGATCGCCGGGGAGTTCATCGAAAAACAGGTGTCCTACACCAAAATGTCCGACATCCGCCGGATGATCCGGGTCTTCTTCGAGTACATGGCGACTCAGTCCCCGCTGCAGGACCGGCTGCTGTGCAGCGGGAGCTATCAATTCTTCTACGACCGCATCAACCAGCAGGTCATGGGCCACCGGAAGCTGATGAACCGGGGGGCCTTCGGCATGGATGAGCCCTCTGAAAACATCATTTTCGCCTATTATGGCAGCATCACCGCCATCCTCTACCGCCAGTGGGTCGCGGACGGAAAGAAGCTCTCTCTGGAGAAGGTAATCGAACTGTCCGCCAAACTGATCTGCCAGGGGATGTCCAGCGTGGTCAAGTATTGAGTTTACAGCCCGCTGTTAAACTGGAAATAAACAGGAGTTCAACGATTTCGAAACTGTTGTCTCCGCATCATCTGACCGTCTCTCCGCCCCGCTTGGCGCCGAAACGCCCGTACCGACTTTCGCGGCGCGGGCGTTTTCCAGGCCCGGACACTCCGTTGGACCGCAGCACTCCCATCAGGTCAGATTGTGAGAAATGGGGGAAAGCGGCAGAATTTTGTGACGCCCATCTTTTTTCGGGGGAGTTTATCTCCTGTTTAAATTTTCCCCGCGGTTCTATGCTATGATCAGCTTAACGGAAGGAGGGAGCCGGATGACCATTCGGAAGCGCCTGTTCTGGTCCAATCTGTTTATGATCGCAATTCCCGCCCTGCTGACCGCCCTGGTGGGGCTGCTGTGCGTGGGCATGGCCTGGCTGGTCATGACCCGGGGCGCCGGCTTCGGCGTGGAGGACGGCGGCGATTTCTACCGGGTGGGGCGGCTGGCCGCGGAGACGGTGGAGGCGGCCCTGTCCGTCCAGGGGGAGGCCCGGGAGCAGCAGCTCGCCCCGCTCACCACGCTGCTGGATGCGGACTCCATGCGTCTGGTGGTGCGGGAGGAAGAAGAAGTGCTCTACTTTTACGGCCAGCCCCGGGCAGAGGACGACGACCTTCTGCTTGCCGCCCAGCACATGACCGGCGAGACGCTCCTGATCCGCTCCGGGGAGCGGGGCGTCTATCGCACCCCCCTTTCCTCGCAGTCGGGCGGTGCGACCCTCTACCTCTTTGGAACGCCGGGGGAACACATCGGACGGGACCTGCGCCCGGTTGCGGCGCTGTCCTGCCTTCTGGTTCTGCTCGCCGTCGTGTGTTCCGTGCTGGTGACCAATCGCTTTCTCACCCGCTTTGTGCTCCGACATATTGAGGAGCCGCTGAATCTGCTGGCGGACGGCGCCCAGCGGCTTGGAAGCGGCGACCTGGACGCCCGTATCTCTTACGCCGGACAGGACGAGTTCGCTCCGGTCTGCGAAGCTTTCAATGAAATGGCCCGCCGCCTGCAGGAATCCATCGCCAGGACCTGCCGGGATGAGGAGAGCCGCAAGGAGCTGCTGGCGGGCATTTCCCACGACCTGCGCTCCCCCCTGACCTCCATCCGGGCCTATGTGGAGGGTCTGCTGGACGGGGTGGCCCGGACCCCCGACAGACAGCGGCAGTACCTGGAGACGATTCGCGCCAAGGCGGAGGACATCGACCGGCTGGTCTCCCAGCTGTTTCTGTTCTCAGAGCTGGAGCTGGAGGGCTATCCCCTGCTCCTGCAGAGACTTGACCTGTCCCGGTGGATTTCCCAGCTGGTCGAGGGTGTGCGGGAGGACTATCTGCGCCAGGGCCTGTCGATCCGCCTGGAGCTGGCTCCGGCGCTTGTCCTGGCGGACCCGGAGCAGCTGCGCCGGGTGCTGCTCAATCTCCTGGACAACAGCGCCAAGTACAAGGTGCGGCCGGAGGGAACCGTGGAGATCACGGCGGAAGCCGGAGAGGCGGGCGGGTCCATCTGCGTGGCCGATGACGGTCCCGGCGTGCCGGAGGAGGCTCTCCCCAAACTGTTCGACGCCTTCTACCGCAGCGACCCGGCCCGGAAAAATCCCGCTGGAGGCAGCGGGCTGGGGCTTGCCATCGCGGCCAAAGCGGTGCAGAATATGGGAGGTCATATCTCCGCCCGCAACCGCCCCGACGGAGGGTTGGCCATTACAATCATATTGCGGAAGGAGGCGGACCAGAATGCATAAGGTTCTGATTATCGAAGACGACCCGGACATCGCCGCCATAGAGCGGGACTATCTGGAGCTGAACGGCTATCAGGTGGAGATCGCCGCTGACGGAACCTCCGGACTCGCCCGAGGGCGCGGCGGGGAATTTGACCTGATTCTGCTGGACTTGATGCTGCCCGGGACAGATGGGTTTACCGTCTGCCGCCAGCTGCGGCAGGACACCGACATTCCCATCCTGATGGTCACCGCCCGCCGGGAGGACATCGACAAGATTCGAGGGCTGGGGCTGGGCGCGGACGACTACATTGAAAAGCCCTTCTCCCCCAGCGTGCTGGTGGCGCGGGTCAACGCCCATCTGGCCCGCTACCAGCGGCTGACCGGCGCAGCGCACGCCCCCCGCGCCGAGCTCCAGGTGGGAGAAATCCGTCTGAACACCCAGACCCACCGGGTCTATGTGGGGGACCGGGAAGTCAATTTGAAGAACAGGGAATATGAACTGCTCCTCTTCCTCATGCTCCACCTGGACATGGTGTTCAGCCGGGAGGACCTGTATGAGAAGGTCTGGGGGCTGGAAGCCATGGGCGACAACGCCACCGTGGCCGTCCATATCAACCGCCTGCGGGAGAAGCTGGAGCGGGATCCCAGCCACCCCCGGTACATCCAAACTGTCTGGGGCGTCGGCTATCGGTTCCAGGCACAATAACACAGAGGTGACAAATATGTGGGTCTTCTTTGCTGTGGGCTCCGCTTTCTTTGCCGGCGTGACCGCCGTTCTGGCCAAGTGCGGCATCCGGACAACCGATTCCACCGTGGCCACCGCCATCCGCACCATTGTGGTGCTGATCTTCGCCTGGATCATGGTGCTGGTGACCGGCTCCCAGTCCCAGCTGGCCGGGCTGGACAGGACGACGGTGCTCTTTCTGATTCTGTCCGGGCTGGCCACCGGGGCCTCCTGGCTGTGCTATTTCCGGGCCCTGCAGCTGGGCGACATCAACAAGGTCGTCCCCATTGACAAGTCCAGCACCGTCCTGACCATTCTGCTGGCCTTTCTCCTGCTGGGCGAGCCCATCGGCCTGTTTCAGGGAATCGGGGCGGCGCTGATCGGGGCGGGCACCTTTTTGATGATCGAGCCCGGGGCCCCGGCCGGGACCTCCGCCCCCTGGGGCAGGGGCTGGATGCTCTATGCCTTCGGCTCGGCGATTTTCGCCAGTCTGACCGCGATTTTGGGCAAGATCGGCATTCAGGGGGTGGAGTCCAATCTGGGCACCGCCATTCGGACCGGGGTCGTGCTGGTCATGGCCTGGGTCATGGTGGGGGTGACCGGCAAGGCGGAGGAGGTCCGCCGGGTCTCCCGGCGGGAGCTGGCTTTTATCTGCCTGTCCGGGCTGGCCACCGGGGCCTCCTGGCTGTGCTATTACCGGGCCCTGCAGGACGGACCGGCCAGCGTGGTGGTCCCCATCGACAAGCTGAGCATTCTGGTCACGGTGGTCTTCTCCCGGCTGGCCTTCCGCGAGCGGCTGACGCCCCGGTCGGGCGGAGGGCTGGCGCTGATTGTGGCGGGTACCCTGGCCATGCTCCTGTGACCGCACAGACGGACCGCTCTTTCATGTTTCCCTCTTTATAAAACCGCACCCCCCGGCCCTGGCCGGGGGGTACGGTTTCTGCGTTTGGATCTATATAGCGCAGCGTCTGAATCACGGGGTCGCCCAATACGAGGCGCTCACTTCTTCCCGCCGCAGGGCAGCTCCATGACAAACCGGCTCCCGCCCGCCGGGCCGTCCTCCACACGGACTGTGCCGCCGTGCGCCTGCGCGATGGCCCGCACCAGCGCCAGCCCCAGCCCCGCGCCGCCCTGCTGCCGGGAACGGGCGTCATCCACCCGGAAGAAGGGCTCAAAAATCCGCTGACGGAGCGGCTGGGGAATGCCGGGTCCCCGGTCGGCAACTTCGATTCGAAGCCGTTCCCCCTCCACGCAGCTGGAAAGACACACAGCGCTCCCCGCCGGGCTGTACTTGACGGCGTTCTCCAGCAGGTTGAACACCGCCCGGCGGAGCAGCCGCTCATCCCCCGGCAGCACACAGGGGGTCAGCTCCGTCTGAATGGTCACCTGCCGCTCCGCCGCCAGAAGCGCCATCTCCTCCGCCGCCTCCCGCAGCAGCCGCTCCATGGGGACGGGGTCGCTGCGGTCCGTCTGCTCCAGGTTTGTCAGCTCCAGCAGGCTGCCCACCATGTCGGACAGGCGGTCCACCTCCCCCTCCATGACCTGGAGGAACTCCTCCGTGGCCTGGGGACTGAACTCCTTCTTCTTCCGAAACAGGCCGATGCGGGCCTTCAAAACCGCCAGCGGCGTGCGAAACTCGTGGGCCGCATTGTGGGAGAAATTCTTCTGCATGACGAAGACCTGATTGAGCCGCCGGGACATCTGCTGAAAGGCCCGGGCCAGCTCGGCCACCTCGTCCCCGCTGTCCGGGATTTCCAGGGGGCGCGCCAGGTCCTCCGCCGTCCGCTCTCTGATCTGGCAGGTGAGGCGGTCCAGCGGCGCGAGGGCCTTTCCAACCAGCCGGTAGATCAGAAACAGGCCCGCGGCCAGGATCGCGGCCATGGCCAGAAAGCTCTGGAGGTGAAACGTCCCTCTGGCCTGGCGCGTCGCCTCGCCGGCCTCCAGCTCCATCATCGGCAGGCTGACGTCGGCCTCCGGTTCCCCCTCCCGGGCCGGGAGCACCGGCACCGCCTGGATGGTTTCGGCCATCTGAATCGCCGACAAATTGTTGGTCAGAGTGAGGAGAAGACAGCACAGGGTGAGCAGGGCCGCGCACAGCAGCGTGATGCGCAGGCGCAGGGACACGGACCTTTTCATGTGCGCTCCTCCCCGGCCAGGCGGTAGCCCTGCCCCACCTTGGTCTGGATCGGATCACAGCCCAGCCGCTCCCGCAGCTTCTTCCGCAGGGAGGAGATATGCATCCGCACGGCATTGCTGAAGGGGTTGGCGTCCGTCTCCCAGATATGCTCCATCAGCTCCTCCTGGCTGATCCAGCGATCCCGGCAGAGCATCAGGTATTCCAGAACGGCAAATTCCCTGGGGGTCAGAAGGAGGGGTTCCCCCCGTGCCGAGACCTCCCGGGTCACCGTGTCGAGACACAGCCCTCCCACCTGAACCAGCGGCTCCCGCCGGACAAATTCCCGGCGCAGCAGGGTGCGCACCCGGGCCTCCAGCTCCTCCAGGGCAAAGGGCTTGGTCAGATAGTCGTCCGCCCCCAGATTCAGCCCCGTCACCTTGTCCGACAGCTGCGCCCGGGCGGACAGGATCAGCACCCGCAGCTCCGGCCGCTCCGACCGGATGCGCCGCAGCAGCTCCAGCCCGTCCATGCCCGGCAGATTCAGGTCCAGAACCACCAGGTCGTAGGGCTCCACATACAGCCGCTCGTAGGCGTCCGCGCCGTCATAGCAGCGCTCCACCGTATATTTTTCCAGCTCCATATCCTCCGCAATCGCGTCGCATAAGAGGCGCTCGTCCTCCACCACCAAAATCCGCACCGGCTCCACCTCCCGTTCCTGTGAGGGTATTATAGCACACAAATATAAATTTTCCATCAGGAGGGGCTTGACAGAAAATTTACGCCCCGCATGCTACCATGTCCCCTGTCCAAAATCTGCCCGGATGCGGCAAGGAGGTTTTTATCATGAACAATTTCAGCAGACGGCGGCTGGCCGTCCTCGGCCTGACCGCAGTGCTGTCCCTGTCCCTGACGGCCTGCGGCGCACAGCAGCCCAGCCAGGAGGAGGTGGAGCAGGCCATTGAAGCCGGCACCCTCACCATCGACGACGCCCTGGACAAGGGATGGATCGACCAGGCGTGGGTGGACGCCTATCAGGAGGCAAACAGTGTGCCCGCCGCCAGCAAAATGGAGACGAACATGGTGGGCGACTTTACCACGTCCACCCTCTCCGGGGAGGAGTTCACCCGGGATCAGCTGGGAGACGTGGTGTTTTTCGCCTTTCTGGACCCCGACGCGGAGGAGACCCAGTCCTTCTATGAGGCGCTGGCGGAAGGTTACGACGGGGTCGTGGAGAACGGTGCGGACATCGTGGTGTGCACCAAGGGTGAGAGCGGGAACGAGCTCTTTGCCGACGCCCCCTTTCCGGTGATTCTCTACAACGACTCTCTGAAAGCGGCCGTGGGCGGCAACAGCGGCATGGTGGAGGATGAGGAGACCCCCAACGCCGCCTCCTGGTATGTGAACGGCTCCTTCCTCTCGGCCTGGTACTCCACCGTGGAGGGGGAAGACCTGCCCCAGTCCGCCGCCGCCTTTGTGGAGATGAGCCGGGATTCGGAGTTCCAGGCCGGAGACGGCGCGGACAGCGGCGCCGCCATGGTCCCCATGGGCTGACATGAGAAAAGCGACCATCTGCTGTCTGGCGGCCGCCCTGCTGATGATCTGCTTCGGCCTGTGGAGAGGAGAGGCGGACACGGTTTTGCACAAGGGCGTCAATCTGTGTTTGGAGTGTGTGGGCATTGGTTAAAAACAGGCACCGCTGGAAAATCCAGCTGGGGGCCACCCTGGCCTCCAACCCCTTTTTGATGAATTTTCTCCACGGCAACATTTCCCGCGGCGCGGGAAAGGCGGTGTGCGTCCCCGGGCTGAACTGCTACTCCTGTCCCGCCGCGGCCGCCTCCTGCCCCATCGGGGCCCTGCAGGCGGTGATCGGCTCCTCCAAGTTCCAGTTTGCCTACTATGTGGTGGGCTTTCTCATCCTGGTGGGGGTGCTGCTGGGAAGGGCGGTGTGCGGCTTTCTGTGTCCCTTCGGGTGGTTTCAGGAGCTGCTTCACAAGCTCCCCACCCGGAAGTTCAGCACCCGGCGGCTCCATTTCCTGACCTGGCTGAAATACGGGATTCTGGCCCTCTTCGTCATCGTCCTGCCCATGACGGTGGTCAACAAGGTGGGGATGGGGGACCCCTTCTTCTGCAAGTACCTCTGCCCCGCCGGCATTCTGGAGGGCGGCATTCCCCTGGCCATCGCCGACGCCAGCATCCGGGCCAGCCTGGGATGGCTCTTCACCTGGAAGAGCTGCATCCTGCTGGGAGTGGTCACGCTGTCCGTCTTTTTCTACCGGCCGTTCTGCAAATGGCTGTGCCCCCTGGGGGCTTTTTACGGCCTGTTCAACCGGATTTCCGTCTTCCGCCTCCAGGTGGACGCGGACCGATGCACCGCCTGCGGGGTGTGCAGCCGGGTGTGCAGGATGGATGTGGAGGCATTCCGAACCCCCAATCACGCCGAGTGCATCCGCTGCGGGGACTGTGTCGCCGCCTGTCCCCACCAGGCGATCACCAGAACATTTTCCCTGAAAACAGAACAAGGAAAGAAGGAACCTGCCATATGAAACGAATTTTGATTGTGCTCCTGTCCGCAGCGCTGGCTGCCGCCGCTCTGGCCGGCTGCAGCTCGGGCGGAGAGGATTCCCTGGTGTCCAAAACACCTTTCCCGGAATTTTCCGAGGTGGATACCGAGGGGAATGAGATCACCAGTGACATTTTCTCCGACTACGACGCCACCATCGTCAACTTCTGGAACAACGGCTGCGGCAGCTGCATCGCCGAGATGCCGGAGCTGGAGGAGCTGTACCAGGAGTTCCAGGCGCAGAACATCAACCTGATCGGCGTGGGGACCGATTCCGGTGAAGGCCAGGAGCAGCTGGACACGGCCCGGGAGATCCTGAAGGAGCAGGGCGTCACCTATCTCAACATTTCTCCCGACCCGGAGGGCGATTTTTACAAGGACTTTATCGCGGACATTTCCACCTACCCCACCACCTACATCGTGGACAGCGAGGGAAATATTGTGGGTGCGGACATCGTGGGCAATGTGAAAAACCAGCTGGACACCGTACAGGCCCGGCTGGACCTGATTCTGGCGGAAAACGACACCTGAAAAACAGGCGGCGGGATTGAACCCGCCGCCTGTTTTAGCGTGTTGGCCAGCCGGCTCCGCTGTTATTTCAGCTTCGCGCCGTCTGAAAAGGCATTTCCGACCTTTTCCCCCAGACTCCAGTATGTCCGGTTGGCCGGATCAAAGGTAAGCGGCTTCAGCCTGGCCGGGTCAATCATGCCCGCCTCGTTCAGAATCGCCTCGTCCGCCCCGGCGTTCACGATCTCCCCCACCATGAAGTGGCTCTCCGGGTCGTAGCTGAGCAGCCTGCACTCCAGCGCCAGGGGCAGCTCGTCGATGACAGGGGCATCCACGAATTCGCTCCTGGTCACATGGAACCCGCTTCGCTCCAGCTTGTCGGGTACGTCATACCCGGAGACCAGCCCCACATAGTCCGCCTCCACCAGATGGGCCTCGTCCGCCACGCTGACGGTGAAGGCCTTCCGCTCCAGGATATTCTCCACGGTCTTGTGGTTGGAGCTGAGACACAGGAAAATCTTGTCGCCTCCCGCCACGCCGCCCCAGGCGGCGTTCATGGCGTCCGGCGTCCCGTCCTCGCCGTAGCTGGCGACCACCATCACCAGCTGCGGATATAAAAGTGGCTGCGGCCCAAAATTCTTTCGCATCGTAATTTCCCTCCTGAATCAATCGTGGATTTTGTAGTTTTGGAGCAGCAGCTCCGCCACACCGGGGGCCTCCGGGTCGTGATGGCCCCTGCCGGTGTCCAGGGCGCGCAGCTCCGCCATCTCGGCTTCGGTCAGTTCAAAGTCAAAGAGGTCCAGGTTACCGGCGATCCGCCCCGGATTGGTGGACTTGGGCAGAACAATGAGCCCGTCCTGCACCTCAAAGCGCAGGATGATCTGTCCGGCGTTTTTGCCGTACTTCTCCGCCAGCCCGGCAATGGCCGGGTGGGAGAGCAGACTGCTGTCCCCGTGGCCCAGAGGCTGATAGGCCTCGATCTTGACGTCGTCCCTGGCCAGCAGTTCCCGCAGCTCCCGCTGCTGGAAGAAGGGGTTGCACTCCACCTGGTTCACCGCCGGGAGGGTCTTGAACCGGGGGACGAACTCCCTCCAGATCTTCGGCGTCATGTTGCTCACGCCGATGGAGCGGATCTTCCCCGCCGCCTTGGCCTCCTCCAGGGCCTTCCAGGCACCCGCCACATCCCCGTAGGGCTGGTGGAGCAGGTAGAGGTCCACATAGTCCATCTCCAGCTTCTCCAGAGAGGTGTTCAGCCCCTTCCTTGCCGCCTCATAGCCGTAGTCCTGGAGCCACAGCTTGCTGGTAATGAAGATCTCTTCCCGGGGGATGCCGCTGTCCCGGACGGCTCGGCCCACATCCGCCTCGTTAAAGTAGGCGGCCGCTGTGTCGATGTGCCGGTACCCGGCCCGGAGGGCCGTCCGCACCGCTTCATAGGTGGGGCCGTCGGCGGGAATCTGGAATACTCCGAAGCCCAC
>CALWVX010000049.1 GCA_944385065.1 uncultured Oscillospiraceae bacterium
TCTCGTCAAAGGAGCCGAATACGTTGATGGTCTCCTCCAGCCGCTCCAGGCTGATGGTCTGTTCTGTCATTGGTATTGATCTCCTGCCTTATGATGGGGAATCCGTCTCCCCGGATTGGGGCACGGGCCCGCCCGGCTGTTCGGCGCTGATCTCCTCCCGGCACTCGGCGGTGAGGGTCACCTCCAGCCGCCCCCCGGTCTCCCGGGCCGAGCACTGCCAGGCGGACACCGACCCCTCCGGGCCGATCAGCTCCTCCAGGCGGGCCAGCAGCTGTTCCTCCAGCATGGCCCGGGCCGCCTCCCGGTCCACCTGGACCGTTCTGGGCTCATAGGCGCGGACCGTCTCCCGGGTCAGGGCCAGGGGGAGCGGTTCTCCGGAGGGCAGGGCCGCCTGCCGCACTGTGGTTATTTTATCATACCTGGCCCCGGAAATGCTAGTGGTTCCAAAAATTTCGATGCGCCGCCCAAACAGCTGAAGGGTCCAGGCGCTCTTCTCCTGGCCGGTGTACTCCTTGACCTGGGTCTCCAGGGGGATGGCCGCCGTGAGGGTGCGCCAGGTCCGGGCCCACACCCGGCCCCGGGCGTGGGTCTGATAGTACCGGGTGGGGAAGCCGCTGTACTGGGGGGGCTCCAGGGTGACGGTGCCCGAGATGAGCACATCCCCCCTCGCCACCGTGTCCCCCTCCTTCACCAGCGCGTCCCCCAGCTCGGGCTCCACATGGAGGACGATGCCGTCCGCCTCGGCCACCAGGTCGATATTCTCCGCCACATCCACCCGCTCCGGCGGCTCCACCGCCTCCCGGACCAACACCTCCAGGCGGGTGCCGTGGAGGTTGATGGCCATCCAGGACAGGCCGTCCAGCTCCAGCAGGGCCTCCTGGGCCAGCTGCTTGCGGTCCAGGGAGGGGCCGTAGACCCCCGGCCGCACCCCCAGCTGCCGCAGCTGGGACAAAATCACCGCCGTGGGCACCGTCTCGTTCCCCGTCACCTGGATCACCAGCACAAAGCGGGAGAGAACCGTGACCGCGCACAGGGCGAAGGCCAGCCCCAGCAGGAAGGCGTACCGGGTGCGGAATTTCCCCAGAAACAGGGGCAGGCCCCGCCCCCGCTCCCGCTCCACCCGACAGTCCACCCGGGCGGCCAGCTCCTCCAGCTTTTTCAGCCCCCCGCGGCGCAGGGTGAGCCGGACCGTATGCTCATCCAGCCACTCCACCGCCCAGAAGGACACCCCCTCCTGGGCGCACAGATTGATCAGCCGCTCGGGGAAGGGGCCGGAGAAGCACACCCGCACCGTCCCCAGCAGAAAATTGATCAGACGCTTCATCCCTGCCCTCCTAACCCAGCGTGATCTGCCCGATGCGGCCGGTGATGAGCAGCTCCACCCCCGTCATGGCCCGCAGCTCCAGCTCCTCGCCGGACACCCGGATGAGAAACACGCCGCCGCTGATATGAATCTCCTGGGGGCCGTAGGACAGGATTCCCTTGTGGTTTTCCACCCAGAGCTCCCGGTCCCCCACCAGCTCCAGCCTGGGCAGGCCGGCCAGCGCGTCGGCGGGCAGGTCGAACACCTCCGCCGTCCGCTCCAGCAGGCCGGGTCTGCGGCCCTTGCGCTCCATAATAATCACCTCTCCCCTATTTGTATGAAGGGGAGAGGCGAAACTTGTTCTCTTTGTTTTCTCTTTCACGCTGGCGGAGCGCTTACTCCATGGTGACCGCCCCATCCGCCCCCAGGGTCAGCTCCTGCCGCTCCCCGTGGAAGCGGCCCCGCCAGCGGGCCAGGACGCCGCCGTCCTCCCCCAGCAGCTCCAGGGTATAGTCCTGGGTCCCCTCCTCCAGGGGCAGGCCATAGCTCTCCCCCCGCTCCAGCAGGCCGAACCCGTCGGCGGAGGACACCGTCTCGGCCCAGTCCCCGGCGGACAGGGCGATGGCGTAGATAACCTGGGGGCTGTCGTTGACCACCACCAGATCGGCGTCCTCCTGGTCGGGGGTCATCAAATATCCCAGGGCGGAGCACCCGGACAGCCCCAGGGCCAGAAGGCCCGCCAGCAGCGCCGGCATGAATCGTCTCATGAAATTCCCTCCTGTCCCTCCTGCGCCCGCAGCGTCACGGCCACCACCTCGGGCCGGTTGAACAGGCGCAGGGGAAAGATGCTGTTGCCCAGCCCCCGGGAGACCGCCAGCGCGGCCTCCCCGGCGGTGTGGACCCCCTCGGTCAGCTCGGGCAGAACCCCCTGCCCCGGGGCGAACAGGCCGCCCACCAGGGGGAGGCGCACCTGTCCCCCGTGGGCGTGTCCGGAGAACACCAGGTCGGCCCCGGCGGCGGCATATCGATCCCAGTGCTGGGGCTCGTGGGCCAGCAGAACGGTGAGCGTCCCCTCCGGAATCCCGTCCATCAGGTTCGCCAGGGTGCCGTCGGTCAGATTCCGGTCGGACAGACCGATGAGGGTGAATCCGCCCTCCCCCGCTGAAATTTGGGCGGTCCGGTTTTCCAGCACCGCCGCTCCCGCCGCCTCCAGACCGGCCAGCAGCTCTTCCCGGACGGCCGCGCTCAGCACCCACTCGTGGTTTCCGGTGACATAGTACACCGGGGCCAGCCCGGCCAGCCCCCGGACCAGCTCCAGCGCGGGGGCCAAATCGGTGCGGTGGCAGTCCACAATGTCGCCGGTGATCACAATCAGGTCGGGCTCCAGCCCGGCCGCCGCCTCAATCAGACGGCTCTGCCCCGGGCCGAAGCGGTGATTGTGCAGGTCGGAAATCTGGACAATGGTAAACCCGTCCAGCTCCCGGCCAACCTTCTCTGCGGCATATTCATACCGGCTCACCGTCAGGCCGTTGTTCTGCCACCATCCAAAGGGGACGGCCAGAACCGCCAGAACCGCCCCGGCGGCGAGATAGTATTTTTTCTTCATGGGTCCTCCATCAAAAGCGCATTTCGTAATAATACCAGCCCGGGGCCAGCCACTCCACATAGCACCGGTTGTCCCCGTCTTTCTCCTCCCAGAGCCAGCCCTCCCCCGACGGGGCCGCTCCGGCCATATCCAACCCCTGGAAGCCCACGGGGCGGTCGCTGGGCGCATAGGCAACTCCCCAGTAGGAAGTTGACGCACCGAATCCCCAGCCTCCATAGTCAAAGCAGACCGATTCTCCATAGACGTCCGCCCCTGTCCAGCCGGTCGGAGGCCCCGCAGTTCCTCCGGCGAGCAAGGTCTGGGCCACCCGGGTAAGCTGGGGCAGGTCGGCCGCAAGCCGGGCCTCCACCCGGGCCCGGGGGTCCCGCCCTGCCCATATCCAGAGTCCGGCAGAAAGCAGCAGAGCGCACAGGACCCCGGCAGCCAAATGGAGTTTTTTCATGCTGTCCCCCCTCTCCGTGTGTCCCTGCCCTACGTATCCATCTCAAAGTAATAAAGGGTATCTGTGTCCGTGTCATAGAGGGCCAGGGTGAAATTGAGGGAGCTGCGGTCCAGAAGATCCGTTTCCCCCGCCTCCGCGTGCCGGTCGATGAGCCGGTACCAGCCCTCCCGGATCTCCGGCACCAGGAGGTCTCCCTCCTCGTCGGTGAGATAGGGGCCGGTCTGGTACACCATGATTCCGGTCTCCTCCGTCCCGCTCTCCTCCCGCACCCCGTACACCAGGGCCTGGGCCGTCCTGTCAAGTGGAAGTGCTTTCCAGTTGCTGTCCTCCCGGATCTGGTCCAGCACCCCGCCGCCGGAGCACTCCAGCTCTATCAACGTTGTCCCGTCTCCGTGGAAGCCCCCGTGGTCGTCCCAGGACGACACCACCTCACAGCCGGAGAGGTCCAGCCCCAGCGCCCCGGCGATCTCGTCCCGGGCGCTCCCGCCGCCGCAGGCAGTCAGAAGCAGGGCCAGGACGGCCATCATCCCAATCAACATTGACTTTTTCATGTGGACCCCTCCCCATCAGGCACAAACTCCAGAATATCCCCCGGCTGGCAGTCAAGCGCCTGGCAGATGGCCTCCAGGGTGGAAAAGCGCACCGCCCGGGCCTTGTTATTCTTCAGGATGGACAGGTTGGCCATGGTGATGTCCACCTTCTGGGCCAGCTCCCCCAGCGAC
Organism: uncultured Oscillospiraceae bacterium; assembly: GCA_944385065.1. Taxonomy (GTDB): domain Bacteria; phylum Bacillota; class Clostridia; order Oscillospirales; family Oscillospiraceae; genus Lawsonibacter. The sequence goes on from CALWVX010000049.1 coordinate 4,074, forward strand.
ATCTTCCGCCTGGCCATCATCACGTCCAGATTGACCACAATTGCCATGCCGCCGCCCCCTCAGATGGTCAGGTCCTGGTCCTCTTTCAGCTCCGCCGCCTGGCGGAAGAGAGCGGACATGACCAGGAACAGCAGCCCGCCCATAAAGAAGGCGGGGACGAACAGGGCATTGTAGGTGAACAGGGGGGCAATCGTCCGCTCCGCCCAGAACCCGAAGATCAGCCTCACCAGGGCCATGCCGGACAGCGCCCAGCAGCACGCCGCCGCCCGTTTCAGGGCCCGGGCGTTGGCCATCTGAAAGGGATTTCCGGCCAGAATGGTAGCCAGCACCTGTTTCGCCTGGCGCAGGATGTTCGCTGTGAACAGGCCGCACACCAGCAGGAAGAGGCATGCCCCCAGGTGATAGGACTCCGGCTCGGTAAAGGCCCCGACCCAGCTGAGCAGGATCCCCGCCGCCCCGGCCGCCGCGATGTCGTCCTCCCCCAGATGGAGATAGTCATCCACCAGCGCTCCGGTCCCCTCCAGCAGACCGTTGGGATCATACCACAAAATGGCCGGCAGGATCACCAGGGCCGCGATATTGACGCACAGGGCAATGGTGACCAGAAGATTCAGCGCCCGTGCCAGTTTTTGGATTCGCGTTGTCTCCATCCGTTTTTCTCTCCTTCCGTTTCCGCTCCGCCCGCCCGTCTTCCGGCCCGGTACAGTCCCCAGGCGGCGGCCGTTCCCAGCGCCCAGAACAGCGCCGTGAGCGCGGCGGCCCCCGGATTCATCCAGACATACCGCCAGCCCAGCAGGGCTCCCAGGACCGCGTGTCCCAGATTGTGAAGGCCGTAGCCCTCCGCCGCCCCCTGAATCACATAGCGAACCATCCCGCCCAGCTCTCCCGAGGCCAGCAGGCCGGCCAGACCGGGGGCCAGAAGCGTCCACAGCAGAATACAGCACCCCGCCGGCAGAGCCGCCGCCCGGACCGCCCTCCGCTTCATGGAAAATTCCCCCTTTCTATTGGAGCTATCCTAACACACGTCATATTGTTTGTCAATCTATTTTTATCGTTTTTCGATAAATTTAAGAAAGCGAAACCGGCGGCCCGAAGGCCGCCGCAGATTGTCAAAAAAGCCCTCCTGCAAGGAGTTCCGCCGCCCGGGGGCGGTGGAATAATATGAAATCTCGTCATTTCCGGGGACACACCCCAGGGTGGCTTCTCTTGGCCTTCGGCCAATTCACCTTCTGCGCCTCGGAAATGACACTTCTCGCGAAATTTTTGCCGACAATTTTGGGGCCCCAGGAAATCATTTCATGATTTTCTGGGAGAGGAGGAGCAGCGGAGGGAACAAGCATCCGAGTTTACACGGATGCGAGTGATCCGCAGCTTGTGACGACGACATCGAGGCGAAAATTTCGTGCAGTCCGACTCGAAAAAGTGACCAGAGTCACTTTTTCGACGGTCTCCGGCGGCCCGAAGGCCGCCGCTCTCCTATCCGTCCAGCCCTGCCGCCAGACGCATCCTTTTTCTCCCCAGACGGTTGACCAGGGAGATCACCCGGCCCACAAAGATCATGGCGGCCACGGTGCCCACGCCGACCCCCACGATCCGGCCCTCCGCGGCCAGACCCAGCGCGCAGGCGGCGGCCACACAGCTCACGTCAAAGATGTTCTTGGCCACCCCCTGCTCTTTGCCGATGGCCTCTCCAAAGGCGGCCACGATGCCGTCTCCCGGATTGGGGACCAGGGCCATGTTCACCGTCACCGCCGCCCCCACGCCGGTACAGGCGATGGCCAGGGCCAGCAGCAGCAGGTTGGCCCATAGGGGCTCCCGCCCGGCCTCGTAGGGGATGAGGGCGGAATATACGTTCAGCACCCGGCTGAAGATCAGGCTCAACGGCAGCTGGCACAGGTCGCTCACCAGGCGCCTCCCCCGGTGGAGGATGAGCTCCCCCGCCACGAAGGCGGCATACAGCAGGAAGGTCATGTCGCCGAAGTTCAGGCCCCAGATCTCCGACACGGAGAAGGACAGGGAGATGATGGGGGACACCCCCAGCCCCGCCTTGGTATTCAGGGTCAGCCCCAGGGCCAGCACCAGCATGCCCAGCAGGTAGATAACCCACCGGCTGATGAGCTGCACGGGATTGCGTTTCAAGGTCTCTGTCCTCTCCTTTGCCTGCGCGTCTGTCAGGGCTGGGCCCCGTTCTTGGTAAAGTGGTCGCACCAGGGCCGCAGGGTGCAGCTCTCGCACTGGGGGCGGCGGGCCACGCACACCGCCCGGCCGTGGAGCACCATCCGGTGGCAGAAGTCGTTGGACTCCTCCGGGGGCAGGACCTGGCGCAGCTGCTGCTCCACCTTGGCCGGGTCTTTGGAGCCGTCGGTCAGCCCCAGCAGGCCGGTGATCCGAATGCAGTGGGTGTCCGCCACCACCACGCCGGGGGTGTGGTACACGTCCCCCAGAATCAGGTTGGCCGTCTTCCGCCCCACGCCGGGCAGCTTCAACAGCTCCTCCATGGTCCCGGGCACCTTTCCGCCGTACTCCCGCAGGAGCATCTGGGCGGAGGCCACAATGTCCCGGGCCTTGGCCCGGAAAAAGCCGGTGGAGTGGATATACCGCTCCACCTCGGCCACGTCGGCGCGGGCCAGGGCCTCCAGGGTGGGAAACCGGGCGAACAGCGCCGGCGTCACCTGGTTGACCCGCTCGTCGGTGCACTGGGCGGCCAGCCGGACAGAAAACAGCAGCTCATAGTCCTTCTCATACTCCAGAGAGCACAGGCTGTCCGGATAGAGTTTCTTCAGCTCCTCAATGATGGCCCACACATCGGCCGGATTCTTTTTCATGGCTTCTCTCCTTCCCCGCCCGGATGGGGCGCGGCAGTCATATGGCAGCAATTGCGGGCGGACGCCGCAGACAACATCCGCCCCGGCCCTCCCCGGGCCGCGCTTTGGCTATTATATCATGAAAATCTCCAAATTGCGATAAAATTCCTGTCTCTGCTCCATTGCTTTTTTACGCTGGTTTGTTATAATGAAGGGGCATGCAGGGAACAGATCCCCGCGTCCAATTTTTGATCGCTGGAAGGAGCTCAACATGGTCAAGGAAGCTATGGACTATCTCCTCGCCTGCGACCCGGAGGTCGGCCGGGCCGTGGAGCAGGAGTATCGCCGCCAACAGCAGAATATCGAACTGATCGCCTCGGAGAACATCGTCAGCCCCGCCGTGCTGGCCGCCGCCGGCACCGTTCTGACCAACAAGTACGCGGAGGGCTACCCCGGCAAGCGCTATTACGGCGGGTGCCAGTATGTGGATATGGTGGAAAATCTGGCCATCGAGCGGGCCAAGAAGCTTTTCCACGCCAATTACGCCAACGTTCAGCCCCACTCGGGGGCCCAGGCCAACTATGCCGTCTATCAGGCCCTGTGCCAGGTGGGCGACACCGTCATGGGAATGCGCCTGGACAACGGCGGACACCTGACCCACGGCTCCCCCGTCAATTTTTCCGGCAAAAACTATCACATGGTCCCCTATGGCGTGGACGAACGCGGATTTCTGGACTATGACCAGGTCCGGGATCTGGCCAGACAGCACCGCCCCCGGATGATCGTGGCCGGGGCCTCCGCCTATCCCCGGGTGATCGACTATCAGATCTTCGCCGACATCGCCCACGAGGTGGGTGCCTATCTGTTCGTGGACATGGCCCATGTGGCCGGGCTGGTGGCCGCCGGGGTCCACCCCTCCCCCATCCCCTATGCCGACGTGGTGTCCACCACCACCCACAAGACTCTCCGGGGCCCCCGGGGCGGTCTGCTGCTGTGCAATGACGAGGCGATCGCCAAAAAGCTGAATCTGGCCATCTTCCCCGGCTCTCAGGGCGGCCCGCTGGAGCACATCATCGCCGCCAAGGCCGTGGCTCTGGGCGAGGCCCTCAAGCCCGAGTTCAAAACCTACCAGGAGCAGGTGGTCAAAAACGCCGGGGCCCTGGCCCGGGCTGTGCTGGACGGGGGGCTGGCCCTGGTGTCCGGCGGCACGGACAACCACATGATGCTGGTGGACCTGCGCCCGGCCCGCCTCACCGGCAAGGAGATGGAGCGGCGGCTGGACGAGGTGTTCATCACCGCCAATAAAAACGCCATCCCCAACGACCCGGAGAAGCCCTCCGTCACCTCGGGCATCCGGCTGGGCACCCCTGCCGTCACCTCCCGGGGCTTCCGGGAGGAGGAGATGGCGCTGGTGGGACAGTTCATCTGCGCCGCCGCGGGCAGCGACTTTGAAAGCAAGGTGGACGGCCTGCGGGCCGAGGTCACCGCTCTCACCTCCCGCTTCCCCCTGTACGAGGGGTAACGGCCTCCCTGCCGCCCGTCCCTGACCCCCTCTTCGACAGTCTCAGGCGCCGTCGGGTCTCCGACGGCGCCTGTTCTTTTTGCTCCGGGGCGTGTCTCCGCTCCACTGGGGACGGCCCTTCCGCTACCGCTCCACTTCCCCGGTGTACTGCCCGATGCCTCCGATATTTTCCACCCTTTCATACCCCATCCGCCTGAGCAGCGACGCCGCCTGGGCGCTGCGGGACCCGCTGAGACAGTAGACAAACAGGGGCGTTCCCCGGTCCGGGATCAGCGAAGCGGCCTGCCCGCTCAGCTGATCCAGGGGGAGATTCCGGCTTCCGGGCAGGCGCCCCCGGGCATACTCCTCCCCGGTCCGCACGTCCAGCAGAACCGCCCCCGGGGTCTCCCGGCAGCGGCGAAAGCCCTCGTTGATGTCCGGGTGCCTGAACCAATCCATAAATCCCATGGTTTCCTCCTGGTATCTGACGTGATGGCCCCAGTTTACCCCTTTTCCGTCCCAACGTTCTGTGATACGGTCACATGGGGCGGCCGGCCTGAATTCGCCGGAAGCGCTTGCATCCCGTCCTGATTTTGATTACAATAAACTGCGGAACCGGGACTGGAACCCGGTTTCACATCCTGAATCCCGGAGGAACACACCATGATGGAACCCATTCAGCTTCTGGTCACCCTGGACCGGAACTACCTGCCCCAGCTGCGCGTCCTGCTCACCTCGGTGCGCCTCAACAACCCCGGAGAGCGGTTCGGCCTCTTTCTGCTCCACAAAGGGCTCCCCCGGGAGGACCTCTCCCAGCTGGAGCGGTGGTGCCGTCAGTCGGACTGGACCTTCTCCCCTATCGAAGTGGGCGACACCCTGTTTCAGAACGCCCCGGTCAGCGGCCAATACCCCCGGGAGATGTACTACCGCCTGCTGGCTCCCCACCTGCTCCCCGAAACGGTCCAGCGGGTTTTGTACCTGGACCCGGACATTCTGGTGCTCAATCCCCTGCGCCCCCTGTGGGAGACCGACCTGTCCGGCTGCCTGTTCGCGGCGGCCGCCCACACCGGCAAGACCCAGCTGGCCAACGACGTCAACCGCATCCGGCTGGGAACCGACCATGACTACTATAACTCGGGGGTTCTGCTGATGGACCTGGTCCGGGGCCGGATGGAAATTCTCCCTCAGACCCTGTTCGACTATGTGCGGGACCACGGCCGGGAGCTTTTGCTCCCCGACCAGGACCTGCTCAACGCCCTGTACGGCGACCGGGTGCTGCCGGTGGAGGACGTCCTCTGGAACTATGACGCCCGCAATTTTTCCAACTACCTGCTGCGCAGCTCCGGGGCCTGGAACGTCCCGTGGGTCATGGAGCACACCGCCATCCTCCACTTCTGCGGCAAGGCCAAGCCCTGGAAGCCTAACTATTTCTACCGCTTCGGCGTGCTCTATCAGCACTATCAGCAGCTGACCCGCCGGGACTGGGCAAACTGAGCCCGCCCGCTTCTCTCCCTCCAAACACAAAGCAGCGGCCCGCCGTTCCGGCGGACCGCTGCCTGATTCGTTTTTATGCCAATTTTTCCAGTCCCAGCTTCAGCCGGCGCAGGGTCTCGTCCCTCCCCAGGATGCGGCAGATCTCCACCGCCCCGCCGGGGGTGACGGCTTTGCCGGCGGCGGCGATGCGCACCGGCCACATGAGGGTGGCGTTCTTGACCCCCAGCTTCTCGGCCAGGGCCACCAGCCCGTCGTGAATCTCCTCCTGGCTCCAGCCGGGCAGCTCCTCCAGCATGGGGATGGCGGCCTCCAGCATGGCCCTGGACACCTCGGGGGTGCACTTGGACTTTTTGTTGGTGTACAGCTCCGCGTCGTAATCGGGCAGGGCGTCGAAGAAGTCCACCTTCTCCGGAATGTCGGTGAGCTTCTCGCACCGGGCCTGGAGCAGCGCGGCAATCTCCCCGGCGTCCAGGGCGGGGTTCTTCACGCTCCGGCGGATATAGGGCTCGGCGGCGGCGGCAAACTCCTCCGGGGCCATGGCCCGCAGGTACAGGGCGTTGAAGTGGGTCAGCTTGTCCAGATCGAAAATGGCGGGGGACTTGGACAGCCCCTCCAGGTCAAACACCCGGGCCAGCTCGTCCAGGGTGAACAGCTCCCGCTCGGCCAGCTCCCCCCGGGGGGACCAGCCCAGCAGGGCCACATAGTTCAGGATGGCCTGGGTGAGATAGCCCTCGCTGCGCAGATCCTCATAGGAGGG
>CALWVX010000050.1 GCA_944385065.1 uncultured Oscillospiraceae bacterium
GGCGCCATCGACGACGAGCGGGACAACAACGACGGCCGCTATGTCATCCAGCTGGGCGAGGACCTGTACGACGGCGATCTGGAGCTGGACAACAGCGCTATTGATGATTTCGGCCGTCCCTCCCGCCTGTGGTCTTTTGAGGGTGAGGACATCGGGACCTACGCCAAGGAAGAACTGATCCGCGCTACCTACACTGTCGAGGTGGAAGGCGGTACCATTTATGGCGACATTGGGTCCACCGCTTGCGATTACACTCTGGACTATTGGGTTGACGGCGTGCGGTACAGCAACGCCGACATCGATAATGAGGCCGACAAGCTGGCCCGCCGCAACAGCGATGTTGTGGGCACCACCGGCAACGGTGTCTTGACCGAGGTCTATGTGGACACTCAGGCCGAGGAGACCACCATCGTGGAAATCCACACCTATCTGGCCGAGGTGACTGCTGACTACAATGAGCGCACCGAGCAGCTGAACCTGAACGTTTATGACGATGTGAGAGTGAGCGGCGGCGAGTATACCGCTGTTTCCAGCGGCGCCCGTGCCCACTTGGATGATGTGGCTAACCTGGCCGACTTTGCCGACGGCGATATGGTCCTGGTGACCCGCGCCGGCGAGGATGAGGTTATCATGAGCGTGGAGCCGGTTGAGGTTATCTCTGGGGTTACCGCTTCTGCCTACACCTCCAACAACGACGACAAGATGACCAGCCTGACCGCTGACGGCACCAAGTATGACGCGGCCCGCGAGGCCTATTACGAGGCCGAGTGGCTGTATGACTATCAGCAGGAGCAGCTGTACGACTACACCTACGACCTGTACCTGGATAACTACGGCTACATCATCGGCATCGAGGATGTGGAGGCCGCTACCGAGTATATGTTCATCGTGGGCTATGAGGAGGGCTCCTCCGTCCTGGCTTCCGCTCTGGACACCGCTCTGGCCATCTTCCCCGACGGCACTATGCAGCAGATTGACGTCCGCGACAACGATCTGGAGGATGAGGATGGCAATTCCGCCAGCGTCTCCTCTGTGATTGGTCAGAAGGGCGCCCAGGAGGACGGCCGTGTCAACACCTGGTTCACCTACACCATGGACGAGGACGGCGTCTATGAGCTGCGGACTGTGGTTGAGAACCAGAACAAGGTGGAGCGTCCTGTTTCCACCACGATCGACCGGGAGAACACCACTTTCGGTAATACTGCCAGCAATACCGCCTATGGCAACAACGACTCCGTTTACATCACTGTGGAGGCCAACGAGGACGTTCTGGACGGCGGTTCCATTGTGGACGTGCGGGGTGTGACCACCGGCATCCGCAACACCAGCATCCGGGTGACCAACGTCGGCTCCGATGCCGCTGGTGATGATCCCGACCTGTCCGGTCTGAAGAGCAATGTGTTCTATGCGTGGAACGACTCCGGCTATGTGACCTATGCTGTGGTCATCGGCCGCGACAGCTCCGTGTCTGAGAACTTCGTTTACACCCTGTCCGGCGTGACTCAGCGCGAGTACATCTCCGGCGTGGGTTATGTGGACACCTATGACGCCATTGTGGACGGCGAGGAGACTGAGATTCAGGTCATCGCTCCCAAGGGCGACGCCAAGCTGAAGGCCGACAACCTGTACCGCGTGGAGTACAATGCCGACGGTCTGGTGATCGAGGAGGGTGATGGCGGCTTTACCCTGATCAACTCCAACTCCACCATGGACACCACCAACAATGCCGACAACGGCTACGCTTATCGTCTCAACCCCGAGCTGACCCTGAAGGGCGCCACCCTGTGGGTTGACAGCCGCGCCAGCAACACGAACTATGTCATCCTGGACGACAACGTGGTCTTCTATGTGGAGAACGAGGACGGCGACTATGACCGGTACACCAACCCTGAGTCCGCCGTGAACGCCGCCGAGGAGATCGCCGCCTCTGAGGCTGTCGAGGGCGACGTCCGCGACGTGGTCAAGCTGGCCGCCTTCTGCGACGGCGACACTGGCTATGCCACCACCGTGGTTCTCGACCTGGAGTTCTACGGCGAGGGCAAGACCTATAATGAGGGCATCTACAAGGTCGAGCTGTCCGACAAGCTGTACAGCGGTGACGTTGTTGTCTACTTCTACGAGAATGACTTCACTGCCAGCAGCTACGAGGACACTGCGGTAGACGCCATCGAGGCCGAGCTGGTGGATCGCGGCTTTACGGTCGACGAGATCCGGGACGAGGGCAACGAGTACGTCTTTGAGGTTCACAAGGGAAATCGGTATACGACCTATACCTGGACTGTCGGGTACTATGAGCTGGTCCGGAACGCCGGCACCATGACTTCCGGCGATGGGAATATCGTTGGCAATGGCATGATCGACGAGGACTATGTGGTTCCCGGCGAGACCATCACCATCACTTTCGAGCGCGACAAGGTTTGGGATAAGCCTGCCTACACCGCTACCTTTGAGGTTGGTGGAGAAACTGTTACTGCCGACATGACTACTGACAAGAATGTCGCTACTGCCACCATCACTGTTCCTGCGGACATTGATGATGGTGACGTGGTCCTGAAGTCTGTTGCTCCCAAGGCCTGAAACAGCTAATCAAACCTGTTTCATGAGAGGGAACCTCTCATGAAAGGAGCCCCCGGATCATTCCGGGGGCTCCTGCTATTTCAATCAGACAGCCATAAATGCGGTGACCCGATATACCACTCCTTTCTCATTGAGTTGGTCGCTGGGATGTCCGTGGTACCAGGTAACGGTCTTCCCGTCTTCCGACCAGGATGTGGTAGACGGAAACATCAGTTCTTCAAACAGGCCGAACATTTGCCCCTTCCAAAGGCAAAAGCCCATAGCATCAGTACTCGACACAACAATCAGCAACGGGGGCTTTGGAAAGGTCAGTTGATTTGCCCCGGCGGCCCCGTTGGTTCCCTTCCCTGTATAACTGTCAGTATAAATTTGGCAGTTCCCGAAGCCCGCATGGGCAGCGTCATTGGCCTCCAGTTGTGACTTCAATCCTGCCATTTCGGTATCCAGTCCGTTCAGCGCCGCGTCGATCTTGGCGTTGTCCTCGTTGAACTCCGTGCGCAGCACCTGATCGGTGGCCTCCCATTGATTGAGCTGATAATTCGTGGTGTGATTGGTCGCCATAAAATGTTCCTCCTTTTCTGCTGCGGGGAAGTTTCCCCTCTGCTTACGGCGGAACCCCGGCCAAATTTGCACGTTATCATACATTTATTGGAAATTTCGCCCCACCATGCCTGTTTCGCCTTCCAGCCAACCAAAAGGGAGGCCGTCGGCACAAGCCGGCGTCCTCCCTTTTTCGTGATTTCCTGTTTCAGCGTGCGGGACAGCGCATAACGGGCCCCCGTAGAATTTTAGCCCTCCGGCTCCTCCCTGCGGGAGAACCGCCGGAGACGGCACATCGCCGCCCCGCGCCGTCCGCTATTCCCCTCGATACGTTTTCGCCGCGGCGATAAAGTCCCGAAACAGCGGGTGGGCCCGGTTGGGGCGGCTCTTGAGCTCCGGGTGAAACTGGACGCCCACGAACCAGGGGTGGCCGGGCAGCTCCACAATCTCCACCAGCCGCCCGTCGGGGGACAGCCCGGCCAGGGACAGACCCGCCCTGGTGAGCATCTCCCGGTATTGGTTGTTGAACTCATAGCGGTGGCGGTGGCGCTCCCAAATTTCCTCCGTTCCGTAGGCCCGATAGGAGAAGGAGTCCCGGCCGGTCAGGCGGCAGGGGCAGGCACCCAGGCGCATGGTGCCCCCTTTGGCGGTGATCCCCCGCTGATCCGGCATCAGGTCGATGACCGGGTCCGGCGTGTCGGGGGCCAGCTCGCTGGAGTGGGCGGCGGTCAGGCCGCACACATGGCGGGCAAACTCCACCACGGCCATCTGCATCCCCAGGCAGATGCCCAGGAAGGGGACCCGCTCCTCCCGGGCATGGCGGATGGCGGCGATCTTTCCCTCGATTCCCCGGCTGCCGAAGCCGCCGGGCACCAGGACGCCGTCCACGCCGGCCAGGGTCTGAGAGGCGGTCTCCTCCGAGAGGAGCTCGCTGTCCACCCACCGGACGTTCACCTTGACCCCGTTTTCGATCCCGGCGTGGGTCAGGGCCTCCACCACCGACAGATAGGCGTCGTGGAGGGCCACATACTTGCCCACCAGGGCGATCTCCACCGATCCCCTGGGGTGCTTGGCCCGGTGGACCATGGTGGCCCACTCGGTCAGATCGGGCATATGGCAGATCAGCCCCAGCCGCCGGACCACCACGTCGGCCAGGCCCTCCCGCTCCAGCATCAGCGGCACCTCATAGAGCACCGGGGCGGTGAGATTGGGAATCACATGGTCGGCGGGAAGGTTGCAGAACAGGGCGATCTTGTCCCGCATTTCCTGGGAAACCGGGGCGTCGCTGCGGCACAAGATCACGTCGGGCTGAATCCCCAGAGAGAGCAGCTCCTTGGCCGAGTGCTGGGTGGGCTTGGTCTTCAGCTCCCCCGTGCCGGGGATGGAGACAATCAGGGAGACATGGAGGAACATCACGTTCTGCCGCCCCCGCTCGGCGGCCACCTGGCGGATGGCCTCCAGAAAGGGCTGGCTCTCAATGTCGCCCACCGTGCCGCCGATCTCCACAATGGCCACATCGGTGTCCGGGGTATCCAGGGAATAGATATTGGCCTTGATCTCGTCGGTGACATGGGGGATGATCTGCACCGTCCCCCCCAGATAGTCCCCGGACCGCTCCCGGTTGAGCACATTCCAGTAGATCTTGCCCGAGGAGACGGAGGAATTGCCGGTCAGGCTCTCGTCAATGAACCGCTCGTAGTGGCCCAGGTCCAGATCGGTCTCCGCTCCGTCGTCGGTCACAAAGACCTCGCCGTGCTGATAGGGACTCATGGTGCCCGGGTCCACATTCAGGTAAGGGTCCAGCTTCTGGACCTTGACCCGCAGGCCCCGCTGTTTCAGCAGCCTGCCCAGGGAGGCCGCCGTGATCCCCTTGCCCAGGCCGGAGACCACGCCTCCTGTCACAAAAATAAACTTTACCGCCATTCCGGTTCCTCCTCTCTTCTCGGTTCAGCCATGAAAAAAGCGGCAGAACGCCGCTTTTTTCTCTATTTTACGCCTCGTGTTGGCGCAGACGGCTCATGACCTGCTCATAGGCGTCCTCCACGCCGCCCATATCCCGGCGGAAGCGGTCCTTGTCCAGCTTCTCATGGGTCTTCTCGTCCCAGAGGCGGCAGGTGTCGGGGCTGATCTCGTCGGCCAGAACGATGGTGCCGTCGGACAGGCGGCCGAACTCCAGCTTGAAGTCCACCAGGATGACGCCGCACTCGCTCCACAGCTGCTTGAGGAAGTCGTTGACCTGCAGGGCGTACTTGCGGATGGTCTCCAGCTCCTCGGGGGTGGCCAGCTTCAGGGCCAGGGCGTGGGAGGTGTTGATCAGGGGGTCGCCCAGGTCGTCGTTTTTATAGGAGAACTCCAGGGTGGGCGCGTCGAAGACCACGCCCTCGTCCACACCGTACCGCTTGGAGAAGGAGCCGGCGGCAATGTTGCGCACGATGACCTCCAGGGGCACAATGGAGACCTTCTTCACCAGCGTCTCCCGGGGACTGAGTTCCTGAATGTAGTGGGTGGGGACGCCCGCCTTCTCCAGCCGCTGCATCAGCAGGTTGCTCATCTGGTTGTTGATGACGCCCTTGCCGGTGATCGTCCCCTTCTTCAGGCCGTTGAACGCGGTGGCGTCATCCTTATAGGCGACGATCAGCTGCTGCGGGTCGTCCGTGGCGTATACCTTCTTGGCCTTGCCTTCATAGAGGAGTTCTTTTTGTTCCATGATGAAATTTCTCCTTTCGTCAGACGCCGCTTTCGCCATAGTTGGCCAGCACCCGGGCCGAAGGATCGTCCACATCACAGCCCTCCCAGGAGCGGTTGGGCATCCAGAAGTCGGCAATCATCTGACTCTGACCGGGATAGTATTTCTCAAAAATCTCCCGGTAGAGCAGGGATTCCTTCGTGAAGGGGCGGGCGTGGCCGTACTTGCGGCGAAGGGCCTCATACTCCTCATCAGTATAGCAGGTTTGGGCATACTCTTTCAAGTCATCTACCAAAGAATGTCCCACCGCGTCGGAAAAAGCTGCCTTTTCCCGCCACAAAATTCCCTGGGGCAGCCAGTCCCCCTCAAACGCGCGGCGCAGCAGATACTTTCCCTTTCCATAAGTGTTCATTTTCAGGGCGGGGTCCACCGACATCACATACTCCACAAAGTCCAGGTCGCCGAAGGGCACCCGGGCCTCCAGAGAGTTGACCGAGATGCAGCGGTCGGCCCGAAGCACATCGTACATATGCAGCTCCCGCACCCGTTTTTCCGACTCGGCCTGGAATGCCTCGGGGGAGGGGGCATAGTCGGTGTATTTATAGCCGAACAGCTCATCGGAGATCTCCCCTGTGAGCAGCACCCGGATGTTGGTGTTCTGGTGGATGGCCCGGCACAGCAGATACATCCCCATGCTGGCCCGGATGGTGGTGATGTCGAAGGTCCCCAGAGCCTCGATCACAGTCTCCAGGCTGGAGATCACGTCCTCCCGGGTGATAAGGACCTCCCGGTGATCGCTGCCGATGTAGTCGGCCACCTGCCGGGCATACTTCAGATCGATGGCGTCCTCCCGCATGCCGATGGCGAAGGTTCGGATGGGCCTTTTGCTGCGCCGGGCCGCAATGGCGCACACCAGGGAGGAGTCCAGCCCGCCGGACAGGAGGAAGCCCACCTTGGCGTCGGCCACCAGCCGTTTTTCCACCCCGGCAATCAGCTTTTCCCGAATGTTCCGGCACACCGTCTCCAGATCGTCCCGGCACACCTGGTCCACCCTCGTCATGTCCCGGTAGCAGACAAATTTCCCGTCCTTGTAGTAGTGTCCCGGCGGGAAGGGCAGGATCCGGTCCGTCAATCCCACCAGGTTCTTGGGTTCGCTGGCAAAGAGGATCGTCCCCTGACTGTCATACCCATAGTACAGCGGGCGGATTCCGATGGGGTCCCGGGCGGCGATGTACTCTCCCGTCCGGCCGTCGTACAGCACACAGGCAAACTCCGCGTCCAGCATGGCGAACATATCCACACCGTGCTCGAAGTACAAAGGCAGCAGGATTTCACAGTCGGAGCCGCTCTGGAAGGTATACTTTTCCTCCAGCTGCCGCTTCAGCGCCTCGAAGCCGTAGATCTCCCCGTTGCACACCAGATAGCTGCCCTCCCGGACAAAGGGCTGCATCCCCGCCGGGGTCAGTCCCATGATGGACAGCCGGTGAAAGCCCAGAAGCCCCCGCCCCGTGTCCACCACCCGGCTGTCATCGGGTCCCCGGGTGACGGTGCGGGAAAATCCCCTTTGAAACGCGGCCATATCCAGAACCGGGCCGCAGTAACCCATGATGGAGCACATGTTCCTTCCTCCCCTGAACGCCCGGTCTCTTTCGGCGGAACCAGCTCCCTCAGGCAGCATCGAGACGGCGTTTGAAACTTAACAAAAAAGACAAAGGTGCCTTTTCCGGGTTTCCCCAAAAAGACACCTTTGCCTCATGGGCGTATTATAAATCCGCGCCCGTTCCCTTGTCAAGGACATTTTCTGTCCGCGCCAAATCCTGTGGCAGTATCCGAAATTTTGGAGCGAACCGTTTCTTTTTTCTGTCTGGAATGGACAAGGAAGAAAATCGGTGGAAAGGCCGCCTCTTCCATGGTATAATGATCACAATCATATCCAGAAAATCGGACGCCGCCGTCAGGCGGCGGGAAAGGAGACGGCGTGTCTATGAAGTACACCGCCAAGGACGTCCTTCAATATGTTCAGGAGGAAGAGGTCAAATTTGTCCGTCTGGCCTTCTGCGACGTGTTCGGTCGGCAGAAAAATATCTCCATTGTGGCCAGTGAGCTGCCCCGGGCCTTTCAATACGGAATCGCCTTTGATGCCTCGGCAATCGCGGGATTCGGAGACGAGACCCACTCGGACCTGCTCCTTCGCCCCGCCCCGGAGACCCTGATGCTGCTGCCCTGGCGTCCGGAACACGGACAGGTGGTGCGCATGTTCTGTTCCATCGTCCACCCGGACGGGAGCCCGTTTGAGTGCGACACCCGGACCCTGCTGAAAGAGACCGCGGCCCGGGCAGGGGAGCGGGGCTTCCAGTTCCTCTTCGGGGCGGAGCAGGAGTTTTACCTGTTCAAGCTGGACGAGCGGGGAGAACCCACCCGGGAACCCTATGACCGGGCTGGTTACATGGACGTGGCGCCGGAGGACCTGGGGGAGAACATCCGCCGGGAGATCTGCCTGACGCTGGAGCAGATGGGCATCTGGCCGGAGAGCTCTCACCACGAGGAGGGGCCGGGACAAAATGAAATCGACTTCCGCTATTCCGACCCCATCACTGCCGCCGACAACGCCATGACATTCCAGAGCATCGTCCGGTCGGTGGCCCAGCGAAACGGCCTCTATGCCGACTTCAGCCCCAAGCCTCTGGAGGGAAAGCCGGGCAGCGGCTTCCATATCAACCTGTCTGTTCAGGCCCGGGACGGCCGGGACTGCCTGCCCCAGGTGATTGCCGGCGTGCTGGACAAAGTGGGGGAGATGACCGTTTTCCTCAACCCCTGCGAAAACTCCTACGCCCGCTTTGGAAGCAACAAGGCCCCCGGCTATATCTCCTGGTCCAAGGAGAACCGCTCCCAGCTGGTTCGGGTCCCCGCCGCCGTGGGGGAGTACCGGCGGGCGGAACTGCGCTCCCCCGACCCCACGGCCAACCCCTATCTAGCCTTTGCTCTGCTGATTCAGGCCGGCCTGTACGGGATCGAGCACCACTTGGAACTGCCCCAGCCGGTTGACCTGAACCTGTATCAGGCGGACTCTGAGACACTGTCCCGCTTCCGCCGTCTGCCCCAGAATTTGTCCTCCGCCCGGGCGGAGGCGGCGGGCAGCGCGTTTATCCGCGCCTGCGTTCCGGCGGCAATCCGGGACAGCTACTGTCCCGGGTGAGCGGGGCCATCATATTCAGACAGGGGGGTGGCGGCGAAATGAGTCTGAAAGAGCGTGTATACAGTATCCTGGTCGTTTCCGCCGGAGAGCGGTTCAACGCCTCAGTCCGGCAGCTGCTGCCTGAGTCGGTCTATGACCCCGTCTGTCTGGTGACCAGTGTCAGCGCCGCCCAGCGGGCGGCGGCGGAGCGCTCCTTCGATTTTATTCTGTTGAATTCTCCTCTCCCGGATGATCCGGGGCTGCGTTTCGCCGCGGACCGCTGCCAGAATCGGGAGACTGTGGTGCTGCTTCTGGTCCGCAGCGAACTTTACGGTCAGGTCTATGACAGAGTGGCGGATCGAGGGGTGTTTGTTCTGGCCAAGCCCGCGCCCAAGGGGGCGGTGATCCAGGCGCTGGACTGGATGATCAGCGCCCGGGAACGGCTGCGCCGGCTGGATCGGGAAATTCAGCCCCTCGAGACCAAAATGGAGGAAATTCAACTGGTTAACCGGGCCAAATGGGTCCTGATTCGGGAACGGAACATGAGTGAACCGGAGGCTCACCATTACCTGGAACGCCGGGCCATGGACCGCTGTATCTCCAAACGTCAGGCAGCGGAAGAAATTATTGCGCAGCACGCCTGAATTTCAGGCAGTTTTAACATTCTGTTTACCTGCCTGTGGTAGAAAACAAGCCTCCCGCCGCATATAATAGGGTCAGAACTCTTCTTCGGAGGCGGTTTGATGATTCCGAACTTCCGTCGGCCTGGCCGTGAACTTCATACCGATTTTGCGTCCCATACGCATCAGAACTGCCCCGCGTCTCTGCGCGCCGGGTCGCTCTGATGCGTTTTTGTTTGGGAAAATCCAAGAAACAGGAGTGATGAACATGCTTCCCTGTCAATCCACCTGTCCTGCTTTCCACAGCGGCTGTCACAAGCACTGTGACCAGTGGAGAGCGTTTCAAGAGGAGCAGCGGCTCCAGCGTGAGGCCAAGAAGCGTTACCTGCAGTATCACACCGTCCGCTGTGCTCAGACGGCACGGCAGCTGATCGGCCTTCAGGCCCGCAGACCTATTTGGTAGCCAAAGGGAGGGCGATGCTACCAGAATGCTACCAAAAAAGTGCCTCAAAGCCCTGGGGCACAAGGGATTCAAAATTGGAAGTTCCTGGCATGGATACCAGAATGCTACCAGCGGCACTTTTCGTCGGGAAAAGTGCCGCTTTTCTGCGTCCTTTCCCTCTTTTTCGCAAGCTTTTTCTCCCTGCAAGAGGTGTGACACAGAGCTGGCCCGGGAAAGGAGGACCGAAGGCCTCTGGATATGGGAGAAAATCCCGGCAAATGCTCCCGATTCCGGGAGCAAATCTAAAAAGGAGGAATTCCAATGAG
>CALWVX010000051.1 GCA_944385065.1 uncultured Oscillospiraceae bacterium
CTTTGCACCCTACCTGCCCCGGACCGCCCCGGACGGATACGGGGAGTTTTCCGGCAGGCTGGAGTACCAGGAGGGGAACTACAATCTGCTCTGGGCGCGCTGGTCCCGGAACTATCAGGACGTGGAGGTGATGGTGCGCCTGCCCGAGGGGGAGGAGAGCACCTACTATCAGCTGGTGGACCCGAACGAACCGGAGACCTATGACAAGAGACTCTACTCCGTCCCCTGGGCGGACAGCGTGCCGGAGGAGTACCGGGAGACGGTGGACCACCCCATGTTCCGGGCGGAGGACATGTCCCGGGAGATCGTGGAGGCCCGGGCCCATTTCAAGACCGAACAGGGCGAACCCGACGCCTGGGTCATCGACTTCGCCGTTCTCCACCCGGACGGAGCGGTAGTGGAATACAGCTGCGAGGGGCTGACCCCAGAACAGGTCTGGACCATGGTGGAAGACACCCAGGGGCATTAAGGTGACATAATTTTTAATTTTCTATGAATTTCCCGACTGCCCCCTTGCCGAAGACGATCGAACCGGCTATACTGGACGGGAATGAGCTGATACAGGGGGGAGCGGACCTGGAAGAAAAATATGTCAAAGTGGCCCGGAGGCAGGCTCCGTCCCGCCTGCGGGAGGACGCTTGGGAGGAGCCGCCCCGCCGCCGCAGGACGAGAAAAAAGAGCAGGGGCCGCCGCTCCTGGGTGGTCTCTCTGGGGCTGGGGCTGTATAAAGTGCTGGTGATCTGTTCCGCCCTGGTGGTGGCCGCCTACATCGGCCTTCAGCTGATGAGCCGGGCGCCGGAGCAGGCGGAGATCCCAAATACCGGTCAGGGGGAGGATGGGACGATTGTCCCGGTTGGAGACAGCGATACCGGCCAGGAGGACCCCAACGCCCTGGTGCGCCGGGATCAGGTGTACAATATTCTGCTGGCCGGGACGGACGCCGAGGGGTACCGGACCGACGTCATGATGGTGATGTGCTATGATACGGTGGAGCAAACTGTGGGGGTGGTGTCCATCCCGAGAGACACCATAACCCGGCGGGAAAGCGGTAATGTGAAGCTGGTCTACGGTTCCGGAGGGGTCACCCAGCGGATGGAGGACATTTCCAACATGCTGGGGATTCCCATCGACTATTACGTCCAGGTGGACCTGCAGGGGTTCATCACCCTGGTGGACTATCTGGGGGGCGTGGAGCTGGACATCCCGCTGGATATGAACTATGACGACCCCACCCCCGGGCAGGAGCTGCACATCCACTTTACCAAGGGCACTCACCTGCTCAGCGGCCAGGAGGCCATGGAGGCGGTGCGCTACCGCCACGACAACTACGACAGTCCCAACTACGACGCCAACCAGTGGTACAGCGACGTGCAGCGCACCCAGCTGCAGCAGCAGCTGCTCACCAATCTGGCCAAGAAGGTGCTCTCCTGGGAGAGCCTGACCAGGATCACCGGCTTTGTGGAGATTTTCAACGAAAACGTGGAGACCGACCTGAGCCTGAATGAGATGATCTGGTTTGCCCAGAAGGCCCTGGGGCTGGACCCCTCCACCGCAGTGGAGACCCAGACTCTGGAGGGCCGGGGAGACGCCAACTACAACGGGCAGAGCTGGTGCTTCGAGCTGGACCCGGAGAAGACGGTGGAGACGGTCAACCGCCTGATCAACCCCTACACCAGAGACCTGACGCTGGAGGACATGGATATTCTTCAGGCGGACAGCTACTATTTCGGATAAGATAAAAACAGGTCCCCGCAGTCTGAACAGACTGCGGGGACCTGTTTCTCTGTCGCCCTTATTCCACGCCCAGCGTCTGGATGAGCAGATTGCGCAGAGAGATGGCGCTCTGGCGGTTCATCACAATGGAGGCAACCTGGTCGGAGGCGGGAGTGGATACATTTTCCAGCCCCTTGGGGGTGACGGTAACGGCGGTCTCCATATACTTGTAGGCGATGTCCAGGGTGACCTCCAGGACTTCTCCGTCCTTGCCGGACACCTTGCGGATGCCGAAGGAATTGGCGTACTCAGGTCTCATGGGAAAAACTCCTTTCAAACTTCATAGATGGTGGTGGTATAGGTCAGCGTCTCCTCCTGCCCCGGAGAGAGACGGCGCACCCCGGCTTTGTCCGACAGCTCCCGGCCCACAAAGACGGCGTCGGGGAGGGAGGACCAGGGCTCGATGCACACATAGCCTGTGTCGTAGGGCCTGTCCTGAGTCCAGATGCCCAGATAGGGGAAGTCCGGGGCGGTGACGGCCACCCGGGGCCGCCCCTGGGGATCGGTGAGGACAGCCTGATGTTGGGGAGGGGCGTCCAGAATCATGGTGTCCAGCCCGAAAGTGGACGGAGTGAGGGGCAGTCCCCCGGCGCGCAGGGGAACGGGAGCCCCCTTCGGCGTGATCATCAGCTCCTGGTCCATACCGTAGAGGGCGGCGCGGTCCAGTCCGGGCAGCCGGACCGTCCATCCCGCCATGGGGCCGGGCACCCGAAAGCCGTCGTGAGCCCCCAGCTCATAGAGCATGTCCCGATCCGAGCGGTTTTCCACCCGGTGGATTTTGACCAGGCGGTTGTGCTCCAGCCGGTAGGTGACCGACAGAGAGAAGGAGAAGGGGTAGACAGACCGGGTTTCCGGCGTGTCGGACAGCTGAAAGGTCAGAAAGTCAGCCCCCCGGTCCGCCAGAGCGAACGGCATGTCCCGGGCGAAGCCGTGGGAAGAAATGGAATAGGGGACGCCGTCCAGCCAATAGGCGCCGGTCCGCAGCCGGCCGATCAGAGGGAACAGGATGGGAGCCCTGCGCGCCCAGATGGCCGGGTCTCCCTGCCACAGGTACTCCTCTCCGCCGGCGCTTCGAATAGAGGCCAGCTGCGCGCCGGTATCCTCCGCCTGAACGGTGAGACATTCGTTTTGGATGGTGTAAATCACGGGGCGTTTCCCCCTTTCAGATGCGTCCCGTCCAGGACCGCCTCCGCCAGCGTCTCCCCCTCATACCGCAGCTTCAGGGAGAAAAAGGGCTGGTCCTCCCGGTCGAGAAGGGCCAGAAAAATGGCGTCCCCCTCCCAGTGGGGGAGCTCCAGCAGGCGGCGCTTGGGAATCCACTCCAGCACGCCCTCGTCGCACTCCTTCAGCTGGCCGGTAAAGCCGTCGGCGGTAAACAGGTGCATGTACTCTGTGGGCCATCGGTCGGAGACGAAGGTGACGATCCCCCGATAGCGGTAGTCGGTCAGGGTCAGACCGGTCTCCTCCCGGGCCTCCCGGAGCAGGCAGTCCTCGGGACTCTCCTTGTCCTCGAACTTTCCGCCGATGCCGATCCACTTGTCCTGATTCAGGTCGTGCTGTTTTTTGATCCGGTGGAGCATGAGGTACTCGTCTCCCCGGCGGATATAGCACAGGGTGGTGTTGATCACAAAGATTCCCCCTCTGGTTTCAGTATAACACGCCGGGACCGGCGGGGCAATGAAAAAATCCCGGGGAGCCGGTCGGGACCGGTTTCCCGGGACAAAGTCAGGACAGGTCCTCCTCGTCCGACAGGGCCATTTCCACGGTGTGGGAGGTCCCGTCCCGCAGATAGGTCAGAGAGACCAGCTCCCCGGGGCCGAGTCCCTGGCGCACCCGGGACAGATCCTGTACGCCGGTGACGGGGAGGCCGTTGACCGAGGTGATGATGTCGCCCGCCCGCAGCCCTTGGGTCCAGGCGTCGCTGAGGGAGTCTACTTCCAGCAGCTCCAGCCCGCCCTCGGCTGCGGGGATGGTGGACACGGTAAAGCCGAAGACGGCGTTTCGGACCTCCTCCCCCGCCAGCAGCTGATTGACCACATAGCGTACCCGGCTGGAGGGAATGGCAAAGCCCATGGACTCGGCGGAGCCGTCGTCGGATATGATCTTGATGGTGGTGATGCCCACCACCTGGCCGTACTGATTGAGCAGGGGACCGCCGGAGTTGCCGAAGTTGATGGCGGCGCTGGTCTGGATCAGAGTCATGGTGGTGCCGTCATCCAGCTCCAGCTCCCGGTCCAGGGCGGAGACGATGCCGTCGGTGAAGGTGGCCTGATAGCCCAGGGAGTTTCCCAGGGCGGCCACAGGGTCGCCGCAGCGCAGGTCGTCGGAGCGGCCGAATTCGGCGGGAGTGAGGCCGGAGGCCTGAATTTTCAGCACGGCCAGGTCCTCGTCGGAGTCAAAGCCCACCAGGCTGGCGGAAAAAGAGCGGTTGTCGTGCAGGGTCACCAGCACCTCGTCCGCCCCGGCCACCACATGGGCGTTGGTGAGCACATAGCCGTCCTGGGTCAGAATGACGCCGCTGCCCGTGTTGTAGGCCGTCATGCTGGAGGAGGTGATGGAGACGAAAGAGGGGAGAATCCGCTCGTAAATCTGGGAATAGGTGAGCGGCTCCCCCTGGGCGGCATGCAGGGTGAGGGTCACGCCGTCCGCCGGCCCGGCCTGCGGGATGGAGGGGGGCTCGGTGCTGTATTCCGCCTCTTGAAACTGGCTGTCATCCCACTGTCCGGGCGGGCCGCCCCAGGAGAAGAGGGCGGGAGAGAAATAGGACTCCAGAAGAGCGGTCACCCCGCACAAAACCAGGATCAGCGCGGCCAGACCGACCGCCAGAGGCCACTTCCGCCTGCGGCGGCGGACGTTGAGGCGGGGCCGCTGCCGGGGCCTTGCGGGAATGTGAACAGAGGGCGGCGTGCAGGGGGGAGAGGAGGGCTGCTCCCAGGGGCCGCCCTGCCAAAGCTCGTCATATGGATGCTCCATAGGATTCCTCCAGAAGGTCAGAATGAGAGGTCAGGCCAGAGTCAGGGTAAAGGTGAACTGGGTCACGCCGTCCTCGCTGGTCACGGTGATGGTCTCCTTCAGGTTGTTCAGGATGGTCTTGACAATATACAGGCCCAGACCCACTCCGTCCCGATCCATGGAGCGAGAGGAGTCCGCCTTGTGGAACCGGTCGAAGAGAAGGGGCAGCTCGTCGGGCGGAATGGTGGCGCCCAGGTTGCGCACGGAGGTATAGGCTTTGCCGTCTTTTTTGGTGATCTGAATGGTAATGGTGCTGTCGGGGGCGGCAAACTTGGCCGCGTTGTCCAGCAGGTTATAGCAGACCTGGGTGACGGAGTCCGGATCGCCCCAGACCATCAGCTTCTCCTGGGGCATCTGGACGTCCACATCCAGCTTGCGGTCGGTAATTTTGCTCTCCAGGCTGATCAGCACCTGGGACACCACTTCCGTCAGATCAAAGGTCTCCTGGGCGGTGATGGAGTGCTCCGCCAGGGCATTGAGCCGGGACAGGTCCAGCATTTTCCGCACCAGCCGGGACAACCGGCGGGTCTCGGACACCACAATCTGAAGGTACTCCTTCTCCCGTTCCGGGGGGATGGTGCCGTCCAGAATGCCCTCGGCAAAGCCGGAGATGGTGGTCATGGGGGTTTTGAGCTCGTGAGAGATGTTGGCGATGAATTCCGAGCGCTGGCTCTCCACTTTGGCCAGGGAGTCGGCCATGGAATTGAAGGCCTCGGCCAGGGTGCTGATCTCGTCGCACCGCCCCTCATAGCCGGTGACCCGCACATCGAAATCCCCCTGCCCGAACTTGCGGGCGGCCTCCGCCATCTCGTTCAGAGGACGGGCCTGATAGGCCGAGGTGAGAGTGCTGGCCACCACCGAGATCAGCAGAACCACCACCGCGGAGAAGAAGAAAATGGTGGCGGTGGCCGACCACATCTCGGCCAGGTTGGAGGCGTCCACCGATACCAGCACCAGTCCCTCGTTGACCGTCTGCCCCAGGATGCTGGCGTTGACCGGCAGGCCGGCGGTGTAGCGCTGGCTGGAGTAGATGCCGCCCAGATTGGTCAGGCCGGCATAGCCCCCGCCCTGGATGACCTGAGTCACCACGTTCTGGGGGAGGGCGGCGTTTCGATAGGTGTAGATGTTGGAGCCGTCGGTGGCGTACAGGATCTCTCCGTTCCCGTCAGCCACAATGACAAAGGAGTCGGAGATCAGGGCGATGTTGGCCACATAGCTGCTGTACAGGTCATCCTGAATGTCCCGGAATTCCTGATAGTATACGGCGGTGAATCCGGCGATATAGCCGGCGTTGCGCTCCAGGGAGTCCCGCTTTTCCGAGATCAGGTAGCGGTAGGACAGCAGCATAAAGGCGGCGGACAGCAGAGTGAAGGACAAGATCATGATGCTGACCATCATGGTCAGCTGGCGTTTATACAGGGAGCGCAATGAGCTCCGCCTCCTTTCCGCCCGGACGGGCAGAGTTCTGACGGGACGGCATTACGCCGCCGGTCCTACCTCGAATTTGTAGCCCACGCCCCAGACGGTCTTCAGCCGCCACTGGTCGCTGACGCCCTCCAGCTTTTCCCGCAGGCGCTTGATGTGGACGTCCACGGTCCGGCTGTCGCCGAAGTAGTCAAAGCCCCACACCTCATCCAGAAGCTGGTTGCGGGTGAAGACCCGGTTGGGAGAAGAGGCCAGATGGTAGAGCAGCTCCAGTTCCTTGGGCGGGGTATCCACCCGCTGGCCGTCCACCAGCAGCTCATAGGAGTCCAGATTGATGACCAGCTTGTCGAAGGAGAGCTTTTTCTCGCCCTGCTCCTCCTCGCCGCCCGCCCGGCGCAGAACGGCGTGGATGCGGGCCAGAACTTCTTTCATTTCAAAGGGCTTGACGATGTAGTCATCCGCCCCCTGCTCCAGACCGGAGACCTTGTCCTCCGTCTCCCCTTTGGCAGTGAGCATGATGACGGGGGTCTTGTCGGTCTCTCGGATTTTTTTCAGCACGGACCAGCCGTCCATCACGGGCAGCATGATGTCCAGCAGCACCAGGTCGGGCTGAAAGGAGCGGAACATCTCCACGCCGCGGCCCCCATCCTTGGCCACCTGGGTCTCAAAGCCTTCTTTCTCCAGATAGAGGTGGAGCAGCTCGGCGATGTTGCCGTCATCCTCCACAATCAGTACTTTCTTGGCCATAATCAGCACTCCATTCCGAGGTAGTTTCTCCCTCTATTATAAATAGAAACATGGGCTCTTGGGTGAATAATTTGTGAATTACCGGCACTTCAGGTCCTGTTTTCCATTTCCACATAGGAGTGGTCAATCTGGATGACAGGGAAATATTTGGGGGACAGAGCGCGGATGCGGGCGGAGAGGGCCTCCCGCACCTGACTGTCGGGCAGGCGGAAGCCATAGGGCACGACCACGTCGAAAATCAGATTGGTGTGCATGGGGCCGGCCGTGATCCGAAAGTCGTGGATGGACAGGGCTGGATCCAGTTCCCGGGCCAGCTCAGCCACCTGAAGGCGCAGGGCGTCGGTGCGCTCATCCCGGACCACCGGGTCCATGTGGATGACGGTCTCAATGTTGTGCTTCTCCTTCAGTTCCCGCTCGATGTGGTCAATGAGGTCGTGGATTTCCAGCAGGTCACCGTCGGCGGGCACTTCCGCGTGGAAGGACATCATGGCCCGGCCGGGCCCGTAGTCGTGGTACACCAGGTCGTGGATGCCCAGGATGTTGGGGTGGGAGAGGACCAGCTGGTCGATGTCTCTGGCCAGCGCCGGGTCCATGGGCCGGCCAAGCAGGGGGTCCATCGTGTCCCGGGCAGCCTCCCAGCCGGTTTTCAAAATAAAGGCGGCCACCAGCAGACCGGCCAGACCGTCCACTTGCACACCCCAGAAGTGGCCGATCAGAGTGGAGAGGAGAACCACACCGGTGGATAGACAGTCGGACAGAGAGTCGGCGGCCGTGGCCTCCATGGCGGGCGAGTCGATCAGGCGCCCCAGAGAGCGGTTGAACCAGAACAGCCCCAGCTTTGCCAGGATGGCGACGCACAAAATGGCCACAGAGACTGGAGAGAACTGGGGGTCTGACCCGTGCAGCAGGGAGTCCACAGCGGAGCGCCCCACTTCAATCCCCATCAGCAGAATGGCCAGAGAGACGATCAGGCCGGCCACATACTCCATCCGGCCGTGGCCGAAGGGGTGTTCGGCGTCCGCCTCCTGGCCGGCCAGGCGGAACCCGATCAGAGTGACCACCGAAGTGGCCGCATCGGACAGGTTGTTCAGACCGTCGGCGGTGATGGCCACCGAGGCGGTGAGCGCGCCCACCAGAAGCTTTCCCAGGGACAGCAGCAGGTTGAGGGCAATGCCCACCAGTCCGGCGGCGGTGCCGCACCGGCGGCGGGCGGCGGGATCCTGGGGATCCCGCCCGTTCAGACAGAGACGAAACACGGCGTTCAAGTGAGATACCTCCCAATGCGGTGGAACTGATCTGAGGCGGATATAACCTGTATTATCCCACGCCCCCATCCTCCCGTCAAGCGGGAGCGGGACGAAAGGGGCCGGAATATTCACAAAAAATTCATTTTGCGGTCACGGTTTTGCCTTATTCTCAGGATATGATGTTACCGTAGACAAGGCGACAAGACAACATGTATTTCCATTCTCTCTCTTCTCCTTTATAACACTCAGACAAGGGGCTCCGGCTGAATCGGCCGGAGCCCCTTGTCGTGTGCGGGCGGAGGCTTTTTGGAGAAGAAGGTGAGAAAAGACGATCGTTTACAAAAAATTCATGAGAATGTCACGAAATAGCCGTAATTATCCGTTATGATATGCTCGTAGCTTGAAAGAGCTACACACTGTATCTCCCATTTCTCCCTCTCCTTTTACAACACACACAGACAAGGCGCCCCGGCGAACAGCCGGGGCGCCTTGTCGCAGTTTTACAGACAAAGACCTGCGTTCTGCCGCCGGGGAGCCGACATGTGATGAGTTCCCCGGAGCGGTCAGCGCGAATGGGATCGGATGGAGGACCTGATCAACCGGAATCTGTACCGCGGAGGCCGGACAGCGGACAACGCGCAGAACCATCACCGGAAAGAGAGACGGAATGCGCGTTCCTTGATAGAAAGTGAAACTCTGGATGGAAGGTCAGACGCTCGCCCTGCGGCGCGCCGAAGTTCGCCAGAAGAAATCGTCAGGGTCAGCGGGGGGCGGGATGTCCGCCGGGCCGTCCTGGCCGCAGGCCCCGGGAACCGCGTCAAGCGCTTCCGCCGGATCCCGATCTCCTTCGGAAAAGGCCTCCGTCCTGTCCGTCCCAAGGGAAGGCGGGACACTGGAACGAGAGGAGAGCAGACTGTAGGACAGGATGGACAGCAGCTGTGCGGTACAGGGCTTGTGGGGGAGGTTCCGCCCTGCCAGCAGTTCTAATTCGGAACGTCCCTGCATCCAGATGATGCTCCCCACGGTGCGGATATTCCGCTCCACCGCTCTCCAATTGGTGTGAAAGCGCTTGGCCACATCTGGATAAATCTGCTTTGTGACCAGCAAAAGCCGTTCCGGCTGTTCCAGACACAGCTGTACTGCGGAGGCGGTATAAAAGAAACCGATGTAATTTGCCGTTACCCCAAGACGGTACAATAGATCGTAGATTTCTGTCTGCCGTTTCATTCTGTCTACCACCTGCTGGTTTTCTCGAATGCTTTGGGACAATTGGTCTCTACACTGTTGATAATCTTGTCCATCGTTTCGGCGGTGGGATTCCCCATCTCGCACCTGTATTGATAGAGATTTGACAAGGTCACATCAAAGTCCAGCGCCATTTCGGTATAACTTTTTCCTGTACACTGGTGATATGCTTCCAGGAGTTCTGATATATAGCGACGTGCTGATTTCGCCATAATGATCGCCCCTTCACAGGTATTATGGCAAAAATCTCTGTTTATTGACAACTCATATATAGGAATTTTTAGTGCGCTGTCCCGCTGCCCTGATGAAAAATCCCCTTTGATCTGCTGAAACCTGTTCGGAATCGAATGGCGATCCGGCCGGAAGGATGGAGTGGTGGATCTGCCGCATGTGCGGAAGCCTTTGCCGTAAGAAATGAGAAACCTTCGGGCTGGGCGGGCTGAACAGCCGACCGCTCATAGGGTATGAAAAGGGGGGCTTGGGAGAAATCGAATAAAATGTGAACAGAGATGAGAAGAAATGTAAACATTAGCACTCTCCTATTGACAGTGCTAAAATCAGTGCTATACTAGGGATGTACCAAGGGGGAGGAAGCAGGAGGCTCCTCCCGAAGGGCAAGATAATCAGTGCAGGAAT
>CALWVX010000052.1 GCA_944385065.1 uncultured Oscillospiraceae bacterium
GGGGCCACAAAGGCGCACACCTTGCCCTCCGGCTCCCGGATCGCCCGGCCCAGCAGTTTGATCTTATATCCCACCGAGTCGGCGTAGGCCACGTCCTCCAGAGTCACATTCCGAATCCCCTGGGTGGGCACCTGGTCGGGGTAGACCTGCCGTCCAAAGGCCAGCGCGGCCAGAATGCAGATCTTCCGGCAGGCGTCGTGGCCGTCCACATCGGCGGTGGGATCCTTTTCGGCGTAGCCGTTGTCCTGGGCCTCTTTCAGGGCCTGCTCAAAGGTCAGCCCCGCCCGGATCATCCGGGTGAGAATATAGTTGGTGGTGCCGTTGAGGATGCCGGTCACCTGGCTGAGCTCATTGGCCGCCAGGCAGGAGGTCAGGGGGCGCAGGATGGGAATTCCGCCCCCCACGCTGGCCTCGAAGAGGTAGCTGCACCCGTGCTCCTTTGCCAGCGTCAGCAGCTCATAGCCATGGGTGGCCACCAGCTCCTTGTTGGAGGTGACCACGCTCTTGCCCGCCTTCAGGGCCCGGGTGGTAAAGTCCAGGGCGATGGTGGCCCCGCCGATGGTCTCCACCACGATGTCCACCTCCGGGTCCGCCTCAATGACGGAAAAGTCCTTCACAAACAGCTCCCGATAGGGGCTGTCCGGGAACTCCCGCACATCCAGAATATATTTCAGCCGCACCAGATCGTCCACCCGGCGGTCGATCAGACTGCCGTTGCGGGTGAGCACCTCCGCCACGCCGGACCCCACGGTGCCAAAGCCCAAAATCGCCACATTCACCATGTTTTGTTCACCTTCTCCGTTTCCCCGGGGGCCTTGTCAGCCCGCCAGAATTTCACATTTCAGCACGCCGGGCCCCCGGGAGGCGTGATCCACCACATCCTCCAGCGAGTCCCGCAGCGCGGAGGTCTCCGCCGTCATGGTGACCACCGCGCAGCCGTTGACCGGGATATTCTGATTGATGGTCAGAATGTTCATTCCCGTTCCGGACAGCACATTCAGCACACCGGACAGGATGCCCGGCTCATCCCGGAGCAGCACCTGAAAGGTGACGATCCGCCCGTGAAGCATGTCGTGGAACGGACGCACCGCATCCTTGTACTTGTAAAAGGCGCTGCGGCTGATATTCACAGCCTGAACCGCCCGGTTCACCGTCCGCTCCTCTCCCGTCTCCAGCAGGCGCTTGGCCTCGGCCACCTTCCGGAAAATTTCGGGCATGGCGTCGGCCTCCACAATGAAATATTTTGCCGGTCCGCTCATGGCACCCTCCTGTCCGCCCTATCTGTCCGTGCTGCAAGGGCATTTGTTTTTGTAACGTGGTCTATTTTAACACACTGCTTTGTCCCTTGCAACGAAAATTTATTGCGGAAAGGTGTGGAAATTTGTCTGATATTCAGAGTTGATTTTGACAAATCTCACAATTTTGCAAGGAGGGGCCGCGGACGGGAAGCTTCGTCCGCGGCCCCTCACTCCATTCAGTCTGATTGCGAACTATCCTGAGAAGCCGGCGGCTCCGGCTCCTCCTGAGACCCCTGCTGTCCGCCGCTCTCCCCATCCCCGGGAAGAACCGGGTCGCCGGGCAGAACCGGCTCATTGGGATCGCCATAGTCCGGATCATCCGGGTCCAGCGTCATATTGGGGTCGTCCGGGTCCACCACCACGCCTTCGCCGTGAACGGTGCACAGGCCGATCTCGATCGCGGTGGCATACCGGTACTGCTCGTCGCCTGCCACCACGCCGCCCACGCTGGCACGCTCATAGTCGGGGTAGCACACCTGGCGCAGGCTCGCCTCCAGGCAGTCGGGCCCGGCTTCATGGTACAGGCCGGTCTGATTCCCCTCCTCGTCCAGCACGGGGTCGTCCACGCAGACGGTCACCACACTGGCCGCCGTGTGGGCGGTGCAGTACTGGCCCTCCGGGTAATCCTCCGGGAACACCGAGGCGGTGGCCACCCGGCTGCCCCGGGGGTCCATCTCACAGTACTCGGTGGCCAGCAGGCCGCTGTCCAGGCAGTACTGCACAGTCCGCTGTCCGCCCGGGTCGGCGAAGTCCTGGTCGGGCAGATCCGCGTGAATCTGACTCATCACCATGTTCCACAGGCCCACATGGGTGGTGGTATTGGGCATGGTGGCGTTGTTGGGATAGCCCATCCACACGGCGGCGGTATAGTAGGGGGTGTATCCCACAAACCACAGGTCGTACACGTCGTTGGTGGTGCCCGTCTTTCCGGCGGCGTGCATCCCGCTCAGCCCGTGGCCGGAAGCGGTTCCTCCGGAACTGAACACCCCCTGGAGCAGTTCGTTCATATAATAGGCTGTCTGGGGCTTGATCGCCTGTTCCTGCTGCACGGGGTTGTCCAGCAGCAGGACCTCTTCCCCGTCCACCAGACGGGTCACCCGGGTAAAGGTGCGGGAGAAGGTGTAAGTGCCGTTGTTGGGGAAGGTGGCATAGGCCTCCGCCATATCCCGGGTGGTGACGCCGTCGGTGAGACCGCCCATGGCCATGGGGGACACCCCCACGTCGGAGTACACCTTGCCGTTGATCTCCCGGCCCTCCTCCAGGTCGAAATGGAACCGCTCCTCCATAAAGCGGAAGCTCTCTTCCGGCGTGATCAGATCGGCCACAATGCGCACGGCGATGGTATTCAGCGATACCCGCAGCGCATAGGGGATGTCCGTCAGCCCCCGGTATCGGGTGGTGCCCGAGTTGTAGGGCCAGGGGTTGCCGTTCATCACCTCGTGGGGATAGTCGTCCAGCACTGTGATGGGGCTGATCTTCCCCATCTCCAGGGCAGGCGCATAGACAGACAGAGGCTTGATGGAGGAGCCGGGCTGTCTGGCGTACCGAGTGTCGTTGGCATAGTTGCTGAGCAGGTTGCCCTCTTTCTCCCCGAACTGGCCGGCGATGGCCACCACGTCTCCGGTCGAGTTGTCAATCACCGTAATGGCCGACTGCATCAGCTGTCCGTCCCGAGAGGTGTAGTTCAGATTCGCCCGGTTGGTGTACACCTCGTCCACGGCCGCCTGAACGTCCGGGTCATAACAGGTGTAGATGCGCAGGCCGCCCTGCTGAAACGCCAGGTCGATGGCGGTATCCGACCAGCCCAGTTCCTCCTTGAGGGCCTGGGTCACGTCGGCAATCACCGTCTCCTCATACCAGGTGTAAATGTCCTCCTGGTCGGACTGGCCGTCTTCGCCGCCGCCCACGCCCACAAAGACCAGCTCCTGGGCCACCGCCTCGTCGTGTTCCTCCTGGGTAATGTACCCCTGATCCAGCATTTCGCCCAGAATAATCTCCTGGCGCCACTTGTTCCACTGCTGGGCGTTCCACATCTCCCCGGTGCTGGTGGCTACCCGGGAGATTGAGTAGGGGCCGTACCGGGAGGGGTTGTTGGTAATGGCGATCAGGCTGGCGCACTCGGCCAGGGTCAGCTCGGACACCGGCTTTCCGAAGTACTCATAGGAGGCCGCTCCCACGCCTTCGCAGCCGCTGCCCAGGGGAATGATATTGAGATACATCTCAATGGTATCTTCTTTGGAGTTGTTCTGCGTAAAGCGCAGGGCCCGGACGATCTCGGTGATCTTCCGCTTCACCGTCACCTCGTTATAGTCGGTCAGGTTTTTCAGCATCTGCTGGGTGATGGTGGAGCCGCCCTGGATGTCGCCGCCGGTAAACATGCTGAGCACAGCCCGGGCCGTCCGGCCCCAGTCCACCCCGGAGTGGGTCCAAAAGTGCCGGTCCTCGATGGCCACGGCCGCGTCAATCAGATCCTGCGGCATATCCTCCAGATCCACCCACTCCGATTTGGTGGTGCTCAGCAGGGTGGTCATCTCCACATACTGCCCGGTGGCCTGGTCCTCATAGTACATGACGCTGTTTTCCCCATAGGCGAAATCATCCAGGCTCAGATCGGCCAGGGGAACGATGACCCGATTGATATAGACGGCCGCAAAGCAGCACAGCAGCGCCCCGGTGCACAGCCCCACCAGGAACAGCGTGCCCAGCACCTTCAGGGCGACGCTTCCCGCCCGGCGGTGCTTCTTGCGCCGATGAGACGTGTGGCTTCCGCCCTCCTGCCGGCTGGTGGGCTGGCGGCGGGAGGGATAGTTGCTGTCGTCATAGAGAGAATGATGGTTGTTGTGGTTATTGTCAGACACGATGCTACCTCCAGTCGAGAAGGGGCTGCGTCTCCCCTTCCGACGGTCTGAGCGGGATCACCCGCCCGGGTTTCTGGGTCAGGCTCCGCTGTCCAAAATCAGACAGCGATGATTCCATATTATATCAGATTTTCACCGTTTGTCCACCCAAAATCCGAGCGCAGCCCGGGCCGGTCTCTCCGGCTGTCAAAATTTCCCCGAACCCGCTCTTGCATTTTTGCCGCCTTCGGGGTAAAATAGACCTACCCAAAGCAGAGGAGGCGACCGCCATGGAGGAACTCTTTGGCCCCGATTTCATCACCGTCACCGACGAGGACGGCAATGAGTTTGAACTGGAGCTGGCCGACACCCTGGAACATAACGGCGTGACATATCATGCCATGTTTCCCGCCGTGGCTGCCGACGACGACACCGACGAGCCCGCGGACATAGACGCCGATGACGAGGAATACGGCCTGGTCATCATGAAAGTGGTGGAAGAAAACGGGGAGGAGCTGCTGTCCACCCTGGATTCGGACGAGGAGCTGGACGAAATCTATCAGCTGTTTATGGATCGTTTCTTCCCCGAGGGCGAGGAGGACGACGCGGAAGATTGATTCTGTTTCCTGCTCGGTGCGTGATGGGCTCTTTTAAACCCACATTTTTTAAACGGGATGCCAACTCGCGGCGCGGCCTGCAGGCCTCCCGGCCCCCATCGAGGTCGGCTGGACGTTGGAAGCAGAAAAACGCTGCGGAAGCGACCCACCTGCCACTCGTGCAGGTTTTAAACGGGTCCACACGGCCAGAGCGGGGTTAAAAACAGAATTTCTCAGGACCTGGGGCGCGGCAGTCTGCCGCGCTCTTTTTTATTCTGACCGGCCCACAGACATTTATAAACAATCTGTAAATCCGCCTTTTTCCCCGGCTTCCCCCTTGAAAATCCGGTTCTTTTTTAGTATAATGTTTCGGACGTGGCTGCGGGGACGAACCCCGGGCCTGTTTTTCCGCGCCCGGGGGGGCGCGCGCATGCTTTGAACGAGAGGACTGAACAAACTGTGAGCCAATCCAAGGAAACCAAGATGCAGAACAAGGCTGAGCGGGAGGAGAAGCGCCGCCAAGAGGAGCGCTCCAATCGCCGGGCCATGGCTCTGTACACCCTGGTGGGCGTGGTGGTGGTCATTGCCGCCGTGGTCCTGCTGGTGTGGAACAGCGGCATCCTCCAGCGCACCCTGACCGCGGTGGAGGTGGGCGGCACCAAATATACCGCCGCCGACGTAGAGTATTACTACAACTCCGCCTACAATCAGATCGTCAACACCTATGTCAACCAGTTCTATACCTATCCCTTTGACACCGGCACCTCCACCAAGGATCAGGTGTACGACGAGGAGACCGGTCAGACCTGGTATGACTACCTGATGGAGTCCGCCCTGGACAACCTGACCCACGACACCGCTCTGGCCGCCCAGGCCGAGGCCGCCGGCCACACCATGTCCGAAGAGACCCAGGGCGAGCTGGACTCCACCCTGTCCCAGCTGGACGTGGCCTGGATCACTTACGGCTATGCCAACCGGGACAGCTATATCCGGGCCTCCTTCGGCTCCCACATGACCTATGACCGGCTGGTGGAGCTGATCCAGATGCAGGCTCTGGCCGGGGACTATGCCCAGGCTCAGCTGGACGCCATCGAGTACACCGACGAGGAGTATGAGACCTATTACCAGGAGCATGCCGACCAGCTGGACACCTTCACGCTCTCGCAGTTCGTCTTCCAGGCCCGGGTTTCCACCACCGACGAGGAGGGCAACACCATCGAGATGACCGAGGAGGAGCAGGCCGCCGCCCTGGAGGAGGCCAAGAGTGAGCAGCGGGCTCTGGCCGAGGCTCTTCAGGCCCGCCTGGAGGCCGGGGAGGACCCCGAGGCTCTGGCCGAGGAGTACGCCGACCAGCTGTACAGCAGCTCGGTCTCCACCCAGATGACCGGCGCCACCATCAGCACCTATTACTCCGCTTACGCCGACTGGGCCCTGGAGTCCGGCCGGACCGCCGGCGACGTGACCCTGGCCGAGTCGGAGGGAACCACCTCCTGCAACTATTATGTGGTTCTCTTTGAGAACCGGGAGCGGGACGACACCCCCACCGCCGACGTGCGCCACATTCTGGTGGCCGCCGATCAGGACGAGGGAGCCGACCAGCCCACCCAGGAGCAGTACGACGCGGCCTATGCCGAGGCCCAGGCTCTGCTGGACCAGTGGCAGTCCGGAGAGGCCACCGAGGACTCCTTCGCCGCCCTGGCCCAGGAGAACAGCGCCGACACCGGCTCCGCCTCCGACGGCGGGCTGATCTCCAACATCTCCGCCACTTCCGGCTATGTGGACACCTTCACCGACTGGGCGCTGGATCCCAGCCGCCAGCCCGGCGACACCGGCATTGTCCAGAACACCGGCTCTTCCACCAAGGGCTGGCACATTATGTACTATGTGTCCTCCAACGATCCCATCTGGAAGCAGACCGCCTTCTCTGCCCTGCAGAGCGAGGACTATGATCAGCTCCTGACTGACGCCTCCGAGGGGCTGTCCGTGCAGGAGGGCATGGGGATGAATCTGGTCTCCGCCCGATAATCCAGGACTTCCCAACAAAAAAATGCCCCGATCCGCCGCATGGCGGATCGGGGCATTTGCTTTAAATCCCCATCTGCTTGGCCAAGCCCACCAGAGCGCTGGCGCCCAAACGGTCCGCCCCCGCATCCAGCATGGCCTGCGCCTGCTCAAAGGTCCGAATTCCTCCCGCCGCCTTGATGCGGAGGTCGGGACTGATATTCTCCCGGAACAGCCTGATGTCTTCCACTGTGGCCCCGCCGGTGGAAAATCCGGTGGAGGTCTTGATGTACTCCGCCCCGGACATGGTCACGACCCGGCAGGCCGCCACTTTCTCCTCCTGCGTCAGCAGGCAGGCCTCCACAATCACTTTCAGAATGCGCCCCTTGCAGGAGGTCTTGACCGCTTTGATCTCCTCCAGGACGCCTTCCCAGTCCCCAGCTTTGGCCAATCCCAGACTCATCACCATGTCAATCTCATCCGCCCCGTTGCGGATGGCGTCCTCTGTCTCAAACACCTTCACTTCGGGGGTCGAGTACCCGTTGGGAAAGCCCACCACCGTACAGATTTTCAGCTCATGGCCCACATACTCGGCCGCTCTCTTCACAAACCGGGGCGGGATGCATACCGAGGCGGTGGAAAAGGCCAGACCGTCATCGCACACCGCCCGCACCTGCTCCCAGGTCGCGTCCGGCGTCAACAGGGTGTGATCCACCCGATTCAAAATTTCCTGATGATTCATCGCTGTTTCCTCTCAAATTCCGGGGATGCTCCCCAACTGATTTTGGAACGCCTTATTCTACTCCTCCTCTCCCTCCTTTGTCCAGTAAAATCTTTTTCGCCACCGACAAAGCGCTTGGCGATCTCCCCCAGCGCGCCCCGCTCTGCACCCGCATACTCTGCACCGGAATCAACAGGCGGCATCCCACCAACAAGTGGGATGCCGCCTGTCTTGGTTCTCTGATTTCAAAGGGGACATGCCGCGGAACGTCCAGTCTTCATTCCTCCCGGGGCACTTCGTCCGCAGCCCCGAAAGCCCTTGCGGCTCTGGCATTTTCGTCTCTCCGCTCCTCGATGGCGTCCTTCAGGACCATTTCCTTGACTTTCATAAGCCGGATGGTGTTGGCCCGTTCGTTTTCATCCAGCTTCATGGTAATGTAGCGGATGCTCTCTTCCATCTGGGGAATTTTGACGTATTCCAGGGCGTTGACCCGGCGCCGGGTTTTCTCAATTTCCTCCGCCAGCAGCTGGGACGTTTTTTCCACCTCGGCCAGCCGGAGCATGTCCTGAAACACCCCTGCCATGGCGTCCACTGCGTCGTCCAGCTCCCCGCTGGTCTGGGCAAAGCCATAGGGGTAAATCTCCCCCGGGTCCTGGCTTTTTGTTTTGAACTGATAGCGGGGCACGTCCACCGACATGATGTTCTCAAAGGTCATGTCCAGCTCCACGGACTGCTTGGGGTACAGCAGGGACTGCTCCAGCATCTCGGGGGACATAAGGGCGGCGGCCACGGTGAAGGCCCCGTGGGCCTGCATGAGTCCCTCCTCCACCCGGCGGCGGAGACTCCGGTTTTCCCGAATCACATCCATGAACTGCTTCATCAGCTCGTCCCGCTTGTCTTTCAGCAGCTTATGTCCCCTCCGGGCGGTGCGCAGCCGGCCTTTCAGCCGGGTGAGCTCCATCCGGGTGGGGTTGATGGTTGTGGAAGGCATAGTCGTCCCCCCTTAGTCCTTCTTGGGCAGATACTTGTCGATATACTCCGGCTTGATGCGCTTGAGCTCGCTGCGGGGCAGAATGCTCAAAAGCTCCCAGCCCAGGTCCAGGGTCTCCTGGATGGAGCGGTTCTCATCCGTGCCCTGGGAGACATAGCGCTTTTCAAACTCGTCGGCAAACTTGGCATACAGCAGGTCGGTGGGGCTCAGGGCGGCCTCGCCCAGGATGCTCATGAGCTCCTTGTTCTCCTTGCCGGTGGCGTAGGCGGCGAAGAGCTGGTTCATGGTGCCCGAGTGGTCCTCTCTGGTCTTGCCCGCGCCGGTGCCCTTGTCCTTCAGGCGGGACAGGGAGGGCAGCACGTCCACCGGCGGGTTGACGCCCCGGCGGAACAGCTCCCGGGACAGGATGATCTGCCCCTCGGTGATATAGCCGGTCAGGTCGGGGATGGGGTGGGTCTTGTCGTCCTCGGGCATGGTGAGGATGGGGATCAGCGTGATGGAGCCCTCTTTACCCACCTGGCGGCCCGCCCGCTCATAAATGGTGGCCAGGTTGGTGTACAGATAGCCCGGATAGCCCCGGCGGCCCGGGACCTCCTTCTTGGCCGCCGAAATCTCCCGCAGGGCCTCGGCATAGTTGGTGATGTCGGTCATGATGACCAGCACATGCATATCCTTCTCAAAGGCCAGATACTCCGCCGCCGTCAGAGCCATGCGGGGGGTGGCGATACGCTCCACCGCCGGGTCGTTGGCCAGATTGGTGAACAGCACCGTGCGCTCGATGGCCCCCGTGCGCTTGAACTCCTGGACGAAGAACTCAGACTCCTCAAAGGTAATGCCGATGGCGGCAAACACCACGGCGAACTTCGAATCCTCGTCCAGCACCTTGGCCTGGCGGGCGATCTGGGCCGCCAGCGCGGCATGGGGCAGACCGGATCCGGAGAAAATGGGCAGCTTCTGCCCCCGGACCAGAGTATTCAGCCCGTCGATGGTGGAGATGCCCGTCTGGATGAACTCGTTGGGATAGTTCCGGGCGGCCGGGTTCATGGCCAGTCCGTTGATGTCCCGATACTCGTCGGCCAGAATGTCCGGGCCCCCGTCAATGGGGCGGCCCATGCCGTTGAAGACCCGGCCCAGCATATCCATGGACACGCCCAGCTGGAGGGGGTGTCCCAGAAAGCGGATTCTGGACTGGGCCAGATTGATGCCGGCGGAGGACTCAAACAGCTGAACCACCGCTTTGTCCCCGTTGACCTCCAACACCTGGCAGCGGCGCACCGTGCCGTCGGTGAGCTGGATCTCTCCCAGCTCGTCATAGGTGACGCCCTGAACCCGGTCCACCACCATCAGAGGGCCGGAGATCTCCTGGATCGTCTTATACTCTCGGATCACTGCGCAGCCTCTCCTTTCTCTCCAATGGCCTCAATTTCCTGCTCCATCTGCCGGGACAGTTCGGCGTATTTTTCCCGATACTGATCGGCGGGGATCGACTTGGCCCGGCCGATGCCCTCCCGGGCGGGAATGGCGAACAGGTCGGCCAGGGCGCCGCCCTTCTCCGCCGCCC
>CALWVX010000053.1 GCA_944385065.1 uncultured Oscillospiraceae bacterium
GAGAACAACGCCGGGTGGCGCATCGACTACTTCATCGTCTCCGACCGCCTCCGGGACAAGATCCGCCGGGCGGAGATCCTGAGCGACGTGCAGGGCAGCGACCACTGTCCCGTACTGCTGGACCTGGATCTTTAATTCTCTGGGGCCCCCGCGCGAGCCCAGCGCAGCGGGTCGCGTGGGGAGAGGAGGAGAAAGGAAGCGTGCGCAGATTTCGCCGTCAGGCGGAAACGGAGCAAAGCGGACTTTGCGACGACGAAGCGACCACTGCCCGGTGCTGCTGGACCTGGATCTCTGACGGCCGGGGCCGGTTAATTTGAAAACTATTCAAAATATCAAGCGAAAATAATACCTGACGTATTTGAAAGGAGGCATTTCTTATGAAATTGGCGCAGCTGTTTGGACAGGGCAGGACGGTGTTTTCCTGCGAGGTGTTTCCTCCCAAGCGGAATATGCCGGTGGACAGCATTTATACAACCCTGGACGGACTGAAAGACATCCGCCCCGATTTTATCAGCGTCACCTTCGGGGCGGGAGGTTCCCAGGTGAATCAGACCACCCATGAGATTGCCTCCATCATCCAGAACCGCTATCACATTCCGGCCATGGCCCACCTGACCTGTGTGGCGGCCGGGCGGGAGGACGTGGACCGGCTGCTGGCCCAGCTGAAAGAGGACGGGGTGGAAAATGTGCTGGCTCTTCGGGGGGATGTCAACCCGGATATTCCGCCCAAGACCGATTTTGCCCATGCCAGCGACCTGGTGACCTATATCCACGCCCGGGGAGACTTCGGCGTGTCCGCCGCCTGCTACCCCGAGGGCCATCTGGAGAGCCCGGACCTGGTCAGCGATCTCCGCCATCTGAAGGAAAAGGTGGACGCCGGGGCCCAGCATCTGGTCAGCCAGCTCTTCTTTGACAACGAGGACTTCTTCCGCTTCCTGGAGCGGGCCCGCATTGCCGGAATCAACGTGCCCATCGAGGCGGGTATCATGCCTGTGCTGTCCCAGAACTCCATCCGGCGGATGGTGTCCATGTGCGGGGCCAGCATGCCCCGGAAGCTCACCCGGATTCTGGCCCGGTACGGCGATCACCCGGAGGCCCTTCGGGAGGCGGGCATCGCCTATGCCATCGATCAGATTTCCGACCTGATCGCCGGCGGAGTGGACGGAATCCACCTGTATACCATGAATAACCCGGAGGTCGCCCGTCAGATTGCGGGCAGCATTGCCTCCATCCGCCGGGTATGAGGAGACCGTCCAGGAAAATTCATCAAAATTTAAGGAAAAGTTTGTCGTTTTTTCAGACCCGGTGTGCTAGAATAGCCCCAGTAGTCCACAAGGAGGCGCACATCGCACTGTGAAAACACGACGGATTGTCCTGCTGCTGGCCGTCGCCCTGCTCCTGGTGGGGGGCGGCCTGTTTTTATACCAGACCGGTTTCTTTGCCGCCGCCTCCTCCATGGAGGGGCTTCGGGAATATATCGATCGGTTTGCCCCCTATTCCCACCTGTGTCTGTTTTTTGTACAGTTCCTGTCAGTCGTGCTGGCTCCCATTCCCAGCAACGTCACCTCAGTGGCGGGCGGCCTGCTGTTTGGCACATGGCCGTCGTTTTTTCTGACCTATGCCGCGGTGGTGGCGGGTTCTCTGCTGGTGTTTACGCTGGCCCGGGGACTGGGGCAGGACTTTGCCGACCGGCTGGTCAGCCGGAAGCTGTCGGAGAAATATCAGGCGCTGCTGGAGACCAAGGCCCCGGTGTTTCTTACGCTGGCCTTTCTCTTTCCCTTTTTCCCCGATGACATTTTGTGCATTCTGGCGGGTGTGACCCGTATTTCCTGGCAGCATTTCCTGGTGATCGTCCTGCTTACCCGGCCCTGGGGGCTGCTGTTTGCCTGCGCCCTGGGCGGGTCCACCATCTCCCTGCCCTGGTGGGGAATGGCGCTGATTGGAGCGGCAGGGCTTGGACTGTTCCTGCTGGGCATGAAGTACGGAGACCGGGTGGAGGCCGCCATTCTGGCGCGGCTCCAGACGCGCCGCCGGAAGCGCGGATGACGACAAACTTTTCCGGAGCCCTCCGTTGGGAGGACTCCGGAAAAATTTTTTGAAATTTTGTCTCAATCCCCTTTACAAACGGGGAGGGCTATGTTATACTGTAGCAGTAATAAGAATTACTACTATTAAGAAAGGGGGCCAGCTATGGAGCGCGCCATCCGATACAGCAAGAAGCGGGCTGATATTCTGGCCGCCATCCAGGGGACCAATTGTCACCCCTCCGCTGAATGGGTGTATCAGCAGCTGAAGCCGACCCACCCCGGGCTGAGCCTGGGGACGGTATACCGCAACCTGATCTTTTTCCGCCAGCAGGGCCTGATCCAGAGCATCGGCGTGGTGGGCGGACAGGAGCGGTTTGACGGCACGCTGACCCCCCACAGCCACTTTGTTTGCGACTGCTGCGGTTCAGTCCTGGACCTGCCCGACATCTGTCCGGACGGGGACCTGGATCAGACCGTCAGCCGGCAATATGGCCTCGCGGTCCAGCGGCATGAGCTCACCTTCCATGGGCAGTGCCGAAGCTGCGCCCAGGCCCAATCCCATCACCAAAATCAAATTGAGGAGGAGTCATCAGCATGAAGAAGTTTGTTTGTACTGTTTGCGGCTACGTCCACGAGGGAGACACCCCCCCTGAGTTCTGCCCCATCTGCAAGGCCCCCGCTGAGAAGTTCAAGGAGCAGGCCGGCGAGAAGACCTGGGCTGCCGAGCACGTGGTGGGCGTGGCCCAGGGCGTGGATGAGGAGATCATCAAGGGCCTGCGCATGAACTTTGAGGGCGAGTGCTCCGAGGTCGGCATGTACCTGGCCATGGCCCGTGTGGCCCACCGCGAGGGCTATCCCGAGATCGGCCTGTACTGGGAGAAGGCCGCCTACGAGGAGGCCGAGCACGCCGCCAAGTTCGCCGAGCTGCTGGGCGAGGTGGTGACCGACTCCACCAAGAAGAACCTGGAGATGCGCGTGGACGCCGAGAACGGCGCCACCGCCGGCAAGTTCGAGCTGGCCAAGAAGGCCAAGGAGCTGAACCTGGACGCCATCCACGACACCGTCCATGAGATGGCCCGCGACGAGGCCCGCCACGGCAAGGCTTTCGAGGGCCTGCTGAAGCGCTACTTCGGCTAATGGAAAGCCAATTCCCCCGGCTCAGCCGGGGGAATTTTTTCTGCGGCGGGCCTCGTCAACAAGCATTTTTGCCTTTGGCAAAAATCTTGGCGCAGGCGGAATTCACTTCCGCCGAGCATTTTAATCCGGATGGGGTCCCCACGGGGCCTGCCCCGTGGGGAGGGCCCGCCACGGCAAGGCCTTCGAGGGCCTGCTGAAGCGTTACTTCGGCTAATTAAAAGTCCATATTCTGAACTTTTTGAGAGGGGACCGGGAGACCGGTTCCCTCTCTTTTTGCGCGCATGGTGTCCCGAGGGTGTCCCGTCATTGTTTGCCTGTGTTCTGAATCAAGAAAAAGTGTCCCGTGTAAAAGGTGTCCCCGACCAAAAATCCGCACAGCAGACAGAGAGGACGGTACTGTTGGTGTACCGTCCTGAGACTGTCGAAAAAGTGGCAAAGCCACTTTTTCGAGTTAGGCTGCACGAAATCTTCGCCTCGATTTCTTGCGAAATTGTCGGCAAAAATTTCGCGAGAAGTGTCATTTCCGAGGCGCATGT
This sequence comes from uncultured Oscillospiraceae bacterium, assembly GCA_944385065.1. GTDB lineage: Bacteria > Bacillota > Clostridia > Oscillospirales > Oscillospiraceae > Lawsonibacter. The sequence goes on from CALWVX010000053.1 coordinate 3,701, forward strand.
CCCCGGAAATGACGTAATTGAATTTTATTCCGTCGTCTGCGGACGACGGAACTCCTTGCAGGAGGGCTTTTTTGACAAGCTGAGGACGGTACTGTTGGTGTACCGTCCTCTCGATTTTTATTGGTTGCTAAGTTTTGCTGTGTAATATTCTATAATCTGGCGGCCATAAGTTGCCATGCTATTGAGAGCCGCATCCGCCAGTTCTCCGGCTTCGCCGCTGTCCTGGCCTGCATTCAACGCATCCAGCGCTGTTTGTCCGTTTGTCACCCAGGAATCAAATGCGTCCTCAAAAGCATCAACCGGCAAGTCTGGATAAATACGTTTTACCGCCTCCCGATCAAAGGCAGGCAGGTCAGGCACAGCGGCAGTATCATCGCCAATAAAATCCTCAGTAAAGCCCTCGAACCCTGTGACGCTATAAACGCCATAGGTATTGATGCTGCTGAGATAAGACAGACAGCCCTGATAGGACGTCAAACCATTGCTGAATAGGTTCTGGAAGAGCACACCGCTGACCATGTTGTTACATGTGCCTCTCACCCTCTGGAAATAGGCGGCGGCAATCTGATAGTCGGTTGGATTTTCCTCGATCTGATAAACGTCATCAAAGCGATTGATTGTAATAATGTCCTCTCGGGTAAAGTTCAATTCACAATCATATACATCGCAACTCGTCACTGTAAAGGTGGCGGTTGTATCGTCATTTATATCGTTTGTATTGATTTTGTAGACAGACATGGAGCGGATAGGTTCACCCCCGGCCAGAACGGTTCCCAACTCTGGGGGAGCGGCATAGCCGCTCGCCAGCATGAAGTAATCCACGTTACTGGGGGTGGAGAAGCCGTCAATTTCATAGGCAGTCGGAGCGTACAGAGGCTCATAGGTATTGACGCCGTTCATGGTCATGGAATAGTTGGATTCAAAAACGCCCATCTCCACATTTTTAGATTGGTCTGGAATAATATCGTAGACATGGATTAGATAGGTTTCCTGTGCAGTTAAATCATCCAATTCTTCCCCTTCTGCCCGTTCCAGCAGGAATAATCCTTTGCTTTGGATGGGGCTGTTTGGATTTTCTTGTGAAGTAGCAGTTTCTTCTTCAGGGGTACTGTTGCTTCCGGTATCCCCGCCCCCACAAGCCGCCAGGGATACCATGAACGCCGCTGAAAGCATGAGTGCCAGTAGTTTTTTCATTTTGTTCCCCTTCCTTTGAGACTATATTTTTATAGTCTAATTTTGACTATAATATTATAGTATATAAAAACTAATGCTGTCAAGGTAAACTAAAACTACAAATGAGGTGGCAGCATGGAAAAGGAAATCAAAATCACGAAGAAGGCCGCCCGCAGAGGCGATGATGGCTATAAAGTTGTATCGGTACGCATGAAAGAAGAAATGATTGAACGGTTAGATGACCTCTCGGCCAAGACGAACAGGTCGCGTAATGAGCTGATCAATCTTTTGCTGAACGAAGCTCTGGAGATCGTAAAAGTGGAAGAGTAAGAACAGGGACAGCCGGAGCTGTCCCTGTTGCTGTTTTCGCCGTTTCCGTTCCCGGCCGTGTCCCCCGTGATTGATCAGCGGTCGGGAAAACGCCCTGGAAAAGCCGCCGCCAGAAAGCGGCGCTGTTTCAATATGTCATAAGGGTATACCCTATTGAAAAATGACGGATAAGAGATATAGCACCCTACCCGTCATATAAAATGCTTAATTTTCGATAACCTCTTTCATGTAGGCATTTTTCATCTCAACAACCATCCGGTCATTTTCAGTGCCCCAAATATCTTCATAAGTATCTGAGCTTATACCCGTGACTTCTCCGAGAACTATTATCTCACCATAAGAGGGCAAGTTTGCTAAAATTTCTGTCGGCAGATATACATGGAATACAACGGGAGTGCTTACGAGAGTATGTACTCCATCTGTTTCAACAGAGCCTTGTGTCATAATGAAATATTCCTCTGTCACGGTTGAAATAAAACCTGTTACTTCATATATATTTCCAACAAGTGTATTTGCTTTAGCCTCATTACTTTGAATGTCTTGGAAATCGTCGATACTCATTTCTTCTGCGATTTCTTCCATTTCTTCTTGCGTCATATTACTGCTTTGCTCGCCCCCGCAAGCCGCCAAGGACAGCATGAGCGTCGCCGCCAGAATGAGTGGCAATACCCGTTTCATTTCTTCTTATCTCCTTCCCGCACAGCCTCAGAAAAGGTGTGCTTGCCAATTTTGGGGACCGCTTGGTTTCATGAGCTGCCGACAGTCAGGATCTGTATAATTCTATTATACATGGACAGAATGGAAAAACAATCGGCTGGCTGCATAGTGTTTTGGTTCGCAGAGCTTCTGACAATCTGTGGAACGTGGTGAGGGAAAAGGGCATTTCCCAGTACGCGCTGATCAGAAAATATAAAATCAGCCCGGCGCAGATCACCAGGCTGAAACGGAATGAGAGTGTCAGCACCCATACCATTGATATGTTTTGTCGGATTCTGGATTGTGACGTGGGCGACATCATGCGGCATATCAGAGATGAGGAGACATGACGGCGGAGCGGGACGGGCGCTCTGCCGTTTTCTGCTCCCATCCGGCCGGAATCGGGGTCAGGGAGCGGTCCGCCTTGGCAGCTCCGGCAGGGCGGAGTCCCAGTCCTCCCGGAACTCGGTCATCATGGCCCAGTAGCGCTTGGGCATGTGGGTCATGCGGCAGCGGGGATTTTCCCGCTCCCGAATGGCAATGGTGTCGTAAAACTGCCGCCACATCGCCCGAAAGGCCAGCTCCTCCTCCCCCGGCCGCCCCAGATGGAACTCCTCCACCGGCACGATGGCCCACCGGCCGGGCTGGTGGAACAGGGCCTCGCGGTGGGTGCGGTCGCAGAGGACAAACCGCTCCTGGGGGTAACGGCCGGAGAAGTGGGGGCGCAGCAGGGGGAGCACCTGATTTTTGGGCTCGATCTCCCCGGCAAGGATCCCGTCCAGCAGAGAAAACCGCACAAAGCCGGTATACTTGTGGGCCTCGCTGTTGAGCTGGAGAACCGCTTTGCGCACCTTGTCCACGGTGGGGTCGGTGAGGTCCTGGGTAAAGCCGGGCCCCCTGGCGTAGCCCAGCCGCAGCAGCCGCCAGAGCCACAGCTCCTTGTCGGGCAGACAGGTGAGAAAGCCCCGCACCGCCAGCCGGCGGCCCTCCCGGCCCAGCTTGGGCAGAGAGCGGTAGACCCGACCGGCCCGCTCCGGGTCGCTGACCACGGTGCGCAGGGGGTAGAGGGAGCAGCAGAGGTCGTCGGGGGTGCGGAATTCCACCGGCTCCTCCCGGTTGGCGTAGCAGTCGAACACACAGGTCAGAAAGCCGGCAAAGGTGCCGTCGTATTGGCAGCACACGGAAGTCCAGGCCATGGCAGCCTCCTTCAGCGGGGCTGTCCCGGGCGGAGCGGGGGGAGGCGGTCCGGGTCCAGCCCCTCCAGACGCAGCAGGCCGCGCTTCTTCTCCACTCCGCCGGCGTATCCGGTCAGGCTCCCGCCGCTGCCCACCACCCGGTGGCAGGGGATCAGAATCGAGATGGGGTTTCGGCCCACCGCCCCGCCCACCGCCTGGGCGGACAGATGGGGGAGGCCCCGATCCGCGGCCAGCCTCTTCGCCAGCTCCCCGTAGGTCACAGTGCTCCCGTATGGGATGGCCCGGAGCAGAGTCCACACCCGGAGCTGAAAGTCGCTCCCCTCCAGATGGAGCGGGACGGAGAAATCGGGCTCCCGGCCGGAAAAGTAGCAGTCCAGCCAGGCCTTGGCCTGCTCCAGCGCCTGATTGTTTCCGACGGCGTGGTCCGGGTCCAGCGTGCGGGCGAAATACTTCTGCCCCTGGAACCAGACGCCGGTGAGGCCGGTTCCGTCGGCGGCCAGAAGAAGGTCGCCCAGGGGGGAATGGTAAGATTGGGTATTCTGCATGGCGAAAGCTCCTTTCCGGTTGAGATGGCACGGGGTTATCCCGCCGGGCCGGCGGGCGGGGGATCAAACAGGGACAGCTGCTCCGGCATGGGCTGGGCCAGGGCGGGGGCTTCCAGCGCGATCAGGTGCCGCAGCAGGCCGTCCTGGCTGATTTTCAGCCCCCGGGGGGCGCGGCCGGAGCAGGTGAGGAAATACTGGGCCCGCTTGAGCACCACTCCCAGCCGCTTGAGCCCCTCGAAGGTGAGAGGGCCCACCCGGCGGGCGGTGAGGATGCGGCGGGCCGAGCGCACCCCCACCCCGGGGACCCGCAGCAGCGCCTCATAGTCGGCCCGGTTGACCTCCACCGGGAAGAACTCCAGGTGGCGCAGGGCCCAGGTGCACTTGGGGTCCATGCGGGGGTCCAGATCGGGCCGCTCCTCATCCAGCAGCTCCTCGGCCCGAAAGTGGTAGTAGCGCAGCAGCCAGTCGGCCTGATACAGCCGGTGCTCCCGGAGCAGCGGGGGCTGGAAGCCCTGGGGGGCGGGCAGATCCGGGCCGCTGACCGAGGGAATATAGGCGGAATAGAACACCCGCTTCAGGCGATACTTGTCGTAGAGCCCCTGGGTGAGGGAGAGAATCTGCCGGTCGCTCTCGCCGGTGGCCCCCACGATCATCTGGGTGGACTGCCCCGCCGGGGCGAACCGGGGGGCGTGGCGATAGACCCGCAGCTCCTGCCGGGAGGCGGCGATGCCGTCCCGGATCTGTCCCATGGGGGCCAGAATGGCCTCCTTCTTCTTGTCCGGGGCCAGCAGAGAGAGGCTTTTGGCGCTGGGCAGCTCGATGTTCACGCTCAGCCGGTCGGCCAGCAGGCCCAGCCGCCGGGTGAGCAGGGGATCGGCCCCGGGGATGGCCTTGGCGTGGATATAGCCTCCGAAGCGGTATTCCTCCCGGAGGAGGCGGAGAGTCTCGATCATCCGCTCGGTGGTGTAGTCGGGGCTGACCAGCACCGCCGAGGAGAGAAACAGCCCCTCGATGTAGTTGCGCCGGTAAAAGCCCATGGTGAGTTCACACAGCTCCCGGGGGGTGAAGGCCGCCCGGGGCGGGTCGTTGGACCGGCGGTTGACGCAGTACTGACAGTCATAGACGCAGACGTTGGTCATCAGCACCTTCAGCAGGGAGACGCACCGGCCGTCGGCGGAGAAGGTGTGGCAGCAGCCGGCAAAGGTGGTGCTGCCGATGGTCCCCGGCCGGCCCGCCCGATCCAGGCCGCTGGAGGTACAGGCCGCATCGTATTTGGCCGCGTCGGCCAGAATATTCAGCTTGTCCATCAGCTCCATGGGGCCCCTCCGAAATAGAACATTTGTACTAACATTATAGCGCCAAACGGCCGGCTGTCAAGAGGAAGTCGGCGGAAGCGGCGGAAAAATACAGATGGATGGGACAAAAGGGAAATTTACCCTTGACCAGGAGAGGGCGGAACGATACAATAGGGAAACACTGTCCCCGTGATGACGCGGGGGAGAGGAGAGATTGAGATGGAAAAACGGGAGACGTTTTCCTCCCGCCTGGGTTTTGTACTCATTTCGGCGGGGTGTGCCATCGGCCTGGGGAATGTATGGCGGTTCCCCTATATCACCGGTCAGTACGGGGGAGCGGCCTTTGTGCTGCTGTACCTGGTGTTCCTGGTCATCCTGGGCATGCCCGTGATGGTCATGGAGCTGTCGGTGGGCCGGGCCAGCCGCCGGAGCATCGCCAAGTCTTTTGACGTCCTGGAACCCAAGGGGACGAAGTGGCACTGGTACAGCTGGTGCGGTCTGGCGGGCAACTATCTGCTGATGATGTTCTACACCGTCATTGCCGGGTGGCTGCTGTACTATTTTGTGAAGATGATCCGGGAGGACTTTACCGGCCTGGACGCCGCGGGCGTGGAGGCCGAGTTTGACACGCTGATGACCCAGCCGGTGATCATGACGGTCTTTATGGCCGTTGTGGTCATCGGGAGCATGCTGGTATGCCTCCAGGGTCTGCGCAACGGTGTGGAGCGGGTCAACAAGGTGATGATGCTGGCCCTGCTGGCCCTCCTGGTGGTGCTGGCCGTCAATTCCCTGACTCTGGAGGGAGCGGGGGAGGGCCTGAAGTTTTATCTCCAGCCCAATTTCCACAACCTGATGTATGACGCACAGGGCAACTGGATTTTGGGCGAAGCGGTCTTCGCCGCCATGGGCCAGTCCTTCTTCACCCTTTCTCTGGGCATGGGTTCCATCGCCATCTTCGGCAGCTATATCGGCAAGGAGCACCGTCTGGCGGGGGAGGCCCTGCGCATCGGCGTGCTGGA
>CALWVX010000054.1 GCA_944385065.1 uncultured Oscillospiraceae bacterium
GCCCGGAACGGGACCTGAACTGATTTCATGGAACACAGGAGGCCGCCGCCCCGATACGGGGCGGCGGCCTTTTTGTGCAGACTGGGTGAATGGTACAAATAGGAAGAAATGAAACCGATAAACAATTGACAGGGAAGGAGGAGAGGAATCTCTTTGGTATACTTATATGAAAAACGGGCCGGTGATTTGTCAGAACTGGAAAATCTGAAAAACCCCCTTGACGAAGCTGTCAAAAGAGATATAATTGGCCTTGAGGAAAGGGGAAATGTTGTTCAATAATACAAGGCGGAGGATCTTCCTATATGAGGCCGTATAGGATTATATTTTTCGCCAGTTATGAAACCGGTTAACAAATCCGATTTTAAACAGTGAAATGACATTCCCCTGAAACACAAACGGTCAAAAAAGAAATGGAGGAAAAACAAATGAAAAAGCTGACTTCTTTGATCCTGGCTTGCGTCATGATGTTCTCCCTGGCTGCCTGCGGCGGCGGAGGCGGGGGCGCGTCCACTCCGTCCGGATCTTCCGGAAATACAAGCTCGGGCGGTTCCGGCAGCAGCGGCGACCAGGAGGTCATCACCCTGAAGCTGAGCGACTGCCACAGCCCCACGGCGACGAACCATCTGGCCATGCAGCGCATCGCCGAAGAGGTTGCGACGCAGACCGACGGACGTATTCAGATCGAGGTTTATCCCAGCTCCCAGCTGGGCGATGTCAAGCCCTCTATGGAGGCCATTCAGATGAACACTCTGGACATGGCCATCAGCAACCAGGCGGTTCTGGGCTCCGTGGTGCCCGAGCTGGCCGTTTTGGGCGCTCCCTTCATGTTTGAGACGGACGACCAGATTGCCAACGCGCTGAACGGCGAGCTGGGCGAGAAGATCAACGAGCTGGCCCAGGAGAAGGGCATCACCATTGCCTGCTACCTGCCCACCGGCTTCCGCCATGTATTCTCCACCGTGCCGGTGCGTACCATCGAAGATTTCCAGAACATCAAGATCCGCACCATGGAGAACCCGCTGGACATGGCCACCTTCAATGCGCTGGGCGCCATCGCTACTCCCATGGGCTATAACGAGCTGTTCACCGCCATGCAGCAGAACACCGTGAATGCGGGCGAGAACGCCCTGAGCAACATTGCCACCGACGGCTTCACTGAGGTGGCCAAGTATGTGACCCTGACCGGACACTTCTACAATGTCTGCCCCGTGCTGATCTCCCAGAGCGCCATTGAGAAGATCCCCGAGGATCTGCGGGACACCTTCTTCCAGGCCTGCCGGGACGGCGCCGAGGCCGGCCGCCAGATGTGCATGGAGGCCAATGAGGCCGCGATCGAGGAGCTGGAGGCCGCCGGCCTAGAGATCATTGAGATCGACCGCGAGCCCCTGAAGCAGGCCACCGCTTCCCTGTACGAGGAGTTTGCGGACAGCCTGCCCCAGGAGATGCTGGACATGGTGGCCGCCGCTGAGAAGTAACTGTTTTTCCCCACAATCAGAAAGGTGAGGTAACCTCGTGAGAATCGTAGATATGATCGACAAAATAGAGCGGGTTCTCATTTCCGTTCTGTTTGCTGTGATGGTTCTGGCCGTATTCTCGCAGGTGGTAAACCGCAACATTTTCAAATTGGAGATCGGCTGGTTTGAGGAGGTTGCGAGAGCCTGTATGGTCTACATCATTTTGTTTGCCGCCGAAATAGGCCTGCGTGATCACTCACAGCTTAACATTGACTCTCTTGTGCGCCGACTGCCGCCCAGAGCGGCCGGTGTGATGCAGAATATCTCCACAATTGTGACCATTGTGTTCTCCGGTGTGGTGGGCTTTACGTCCATTCGGCTTCTCCAGACCCAGGCGGCCGCCCAATCGGTCACGCCCGGGCTGGGGATGCCCACCTGGGTTCCCCAGGCGTCCATTACGGTGGGGTGTCTGCTGATCTTTGTCACCCAGTGCATTGTTTTGCTGAATACGATCCTGCACCGCGAGAAGAAAGAAGGTGAGACGGCATGACGATTGCGATTTTGTTCGGTACGTTCGTTGTCGCGCTCATCATCGGAATTCCGGTCTCCGTTTCCCTGGGGATTTCCGCCGTGATCAGCTTCCTTTACTGTGATATTCCCCTGGTCATGATCAGCCAGAAGCTGTTCACCGGAATCGACTCCGCCTCCCTGATGGCGATTCCCCTGTTTATTCTGGCGGGCAATATCATGACTGACGGAGGCATCTCCGGGAAGATTGTGGAATTCGTCAACTGCCTGACCGGACGGATCCGCGGCTCCCTGGGCTATACGGCGGTGCTGGCCTGCGCCATCTTCGCGGCTCTGTCCGGCTCCGGCCCTGCCACGGTGATTGCCATCGGCTCCATGCTGTATCCCTCCATGAAGCAGATGGGCTATCCGGAGAAGACCTCCGCCGGTCTGCTGGCGGTGGCCGGCGGCCTGGGTCCGGTGATCCCGCCCAGCATTATCATGATTGTCTACGGCACCCTTACCGGTGTGTCCATCACGGACATGTTCGCGGTCGGCCTGTTCTGGGGCGTGGTGACTGCTGTGGTATTCTGCATCATTGTGGCCGTGATGGCCAACGTGCAGAAGTGGCCCAAGGCGGGCGTGCAGCACCAGGGCGTCAAGGGATTCCTGCGTGTGCTGTGGGATTCCTTCCCCGCGCTGCTGATCCCCTTCATCATCCTGGGCGGCATTTACAGCGGCCTGTTCACCCCCACGGAGTCTGCCGGCATCGCGGTGGTGGTGGCCATCTTTATCGGCATCTTCATCTACCGGGAGATCAAGTGGTCGGACCTGCCGCGGATCTTTGTGTCCTCCGCAAAGGGCAGCGCCACCGTGATGTTCATCATCGCCTGCGCCTCCTCGTTCTCCTACTTCTTCTCCTATACCGGCCTGTCCAAGGGGATCAGCGACTTTGTGGTCGCCTCCAACATGAGCAGCACGGTGTTCCTGCTGTTCTGCTTCGTCCTGTTCCTGATTTTCGGGATGTTCATGGACGGCACCTCCATCGCGGTGCTGCTGGTGCCCCTGCTGTGGCCCATTGTCCAGGCCATGGGGATCGACGGAATTCATTTCGGAATCATGTTCTGCATCATGAACTCTCTGGGGTGCTGCACGCCGCCGGTGGCCGTCAACATTTTTGGAATCGCCAACATCTCCAAGCTGAATGTGGAAGATATTTCTAAGGGCGAGATGCCCTTCTTCATCGCCAACCTGGCCATCGTGATCTTTATCATTCTGGTGCCGCAGATCACAGCCTTTGTGGTCGCCTGACAGCGGGCGGACAACGGACGCTTGTGACATGCGCGCGGTGCCGCGACAGAAAGGAACCAATGCATATGAAACGAGAAGACATGTACAAATGGAACGTGGCCACCACCGGGGAATATGGGGTCCAGGAGGCGATCGCCCCGGAGAAGCAGGGGTGTGAGTACACCCACATCAACCGGATCAACCTGAAGGTTGGAGACAGCTATACCGTTGACAGCGGGGAGTATGAGATGTGCATCGCCCTGATCTCCGGGGCGGGGCACGCCAAGGTGGACGGCTGCTTTGACGAGGAAATGAAGAAGCTGGACTGCGTCTATCTCAGCGCCGGCGCCAGCTGCGTGCTGACCGCCGGGGAGGACTGCAGCTTCTATGCGGCCTTCGCCAAGTATGAGGGAATCGGGCAGACCCACTTTATCCGCTTTGACCCCGACACGCCCCTGGGCGAGTTCCATGAGGTCCACGGCGAGGGTATTTTCCGGCGGGAAGTATTTCTGATGATCAACGACAAGACGCCCGCCTCCCGCCTGATGTGCGGCTATACCTTCGGCGGGGAGGCCTGCTGGACCAGCTGGCCGCCCCACGAGCATGCCAAGACCCTGGAGGAGACCTACTGCTACTTCGACATGCCCGCGCCCAAGCTGGGGTTCCAGTTTACCTATCTGGAGGAGAACGGCTTTTATGACGCGGTAGCCCACCCGGTGCGGGAGGGCAACATGGTAGTGTTCCCCATGGGGTATCACCCCACCGTCGCCTCTCCGGGGACCTGCAACAATTATATGTGGGTTCTGGTGGCCAAGCGGCCGGAGGATCGGCTGTTCGGCGTATACAACCAGGACCAGAGCTATGTAAAATGAGCGAGGAGACCGCCATGAGGACAGAGATGATCCGGAAATTTGACCTGACGGGGAAGAAGGCCATTGTCACCGGCGTCGGGTCGCTGGAGGGCATTGGCCGGTACCTGGCCGAGGGCCTGTGCGAGGCCGGGGCGCAGGTAACGCTGATCAACCGGTCCGCGCGCATGTACCAGGTCCGGGACATGCTTCGGGAGCGGGGGTTTGCTGTTGACGGTGTGGTGGCGGACCTGACCGATCGGGAGCAGCTGGACGGCGCGTTTCAGCAGAGTATGGAGCTGCTGGGCGGCCGGCTGGATATTCTGGTCAACTGCGCCGGGATGCAGAAGCGGGAGGACAGCGTGGACTTTACCCGGGAGGACTGGGACGCGGTGGTGGCCCTGAACCTGAATGCGGTGTTTTTCCTCAGCCAGCTGGCTGCCAGAGAGATGAAAAAGCAGCACAAGGGCAAGATCATCAACATCGCCTCCATGCTCAGCTATCTGGGCGGATACCGGGTGCCCGCCTACACGGCCACCAAAACCGCCGTGATGGGCCTGACCCGGGCGCTGACCAACGAGTGGATTGCGGACGGCATCAACGTCAACGCCATTGCCCCGGGCTATATCGCCACGGACATGAACCGGCCTTTGATGGAGGACCCGGTACGCAATCAGGAGATTTTGTCCCGCATTCCCGCCGGGGGATGGGGAGACCCGGAGTCGTTCAAGGCGGTGGCGGTCTTTCTGGCCTCGGAGGCCTCGGATTATATCAGCGGAGTAACGCTCCCGGTGGACGGAGGATTTTTATGCCGATGAAACTTGACCACAGGCCGGTCGTGGTGCTGACCGACTATATGTACGACTCGATCCAGCCCTTTCAGGATGTCTACGACCGGGCGGGCTTTGAGTTCCACCCCTGTCAGTGCAGGATGCCGGAGGAGATCATCCAGGCGGCCCGGGATGCGGACGCTGTTCAGGTCCACTTTGCCCAGATCACAAAGGAGATCATTGACGCGCTGCCCAAGTGCCGTCTGATTGTCCGCAGTGCGGTAGGCATGGACAACATTGACGTGGCGGCGGCCACCGCCGCCGGGATTCCGGTGGCCAATGTGCCCGACTATGGAATTGAGGATGTGTCCACCCACGCCATTCTGCTCATGCTGGCCGTGACCAAAAAGTTCAATCTTCTCACCCGAACGGTGAAGGAGGGAATCTGGGACTATGCGGTGACCAAGCCGGTCCACCGGATTCAGAATCAGGTGTTCGGTCTGATGGGGTGCGGAGCCATCGCGCGGTGCGCCGCGAAAAAGGCGCAGGCCTTCGGTATGCGGGTCATTGCCTATGACCCCTATCTGAAGCAGGAGCAGGTGGACTCCCTGGGCATCACTCTGAAGTCGGCCCGGGAGGTGGCGCAGGAGAGCGACGTGGTGTCGATTCACCTGCCGCTGAACAGCGAGACAAAAGAGATGATCAACCGGGAGTTCTTTGGCTGGATGAAGCCGGGCGCATTCCTGATCAATACAGCCCGGGGCGGTGTGGTCCAGGAACAGGACCTGCTCCAGGCACTCCAGACCGGCCGCATCGCCGGCGCGGGGCTGGATGTCCTGACGCAGGAGCACATCGAGAAGGACAACCCCCTGCTCCAGCTGGACAATGTGATCATTACGCCCCACGCGGCATGGTACTCGGAGGAGGCAGAGCTTACCCTGCTGACCAGCGCGGCGGAAGAGGTGGTGCGGGGGCTGCGCGGAGAGCCGCTGAAGCACCCCTTCAACAAGATCCCCTATGCCAAGCAGATAGAAGCTGTAAATTGATGAAACCTGGAGGAATATTCCATGAAACAGTATGACAGAGAGTATATCAAGAAGAACATGTATTCCGGCGTTCTGTGCGATGTGATGGACGCCATGGGCTATCGCAATCAATGCATCGGAAAGGAGCTGATGCCCCTGAAGGACGACACGGTGATTTTCGGGCCCGCCTTCACCAGCATTGCCACCACCGTGTACTCCATGCCGGAGAGCCCCCTGACCGCCCAGTGCAAAGTGGTGGATCAGCTGGGAGAGGATGAAATCTATGTGCTGGTGACCCGCGGCGACTACAACTGCGCGGTGTTCGGCGAACTGTTTGCCACCCGCGTCAACAACAAGAAGTGCGCTGGCGTACTGCTGGACGGATACGCTCGGGACCTGAAGGCCCTGAAAGAGATGGATTTTCCCCTCTTTTACGCGGGACACGATCCCCGTACCTCCAAGGGGCGCGCGGAGATCAACGAGTGCCAGATTCCGGTCATCATGTACGGCGTGACCATCAACCCGGGGGACTGGATCTTCGGCGACATTGACGGCGTGGCCATCATCCCCAAGGACATCATCGATGAAGTGATGGAAAAGGCGTTTGAGACGATCGAGAGTGAGAACCAGGTCCGGGAGAGCCTGCTCAACGGCGCCACCATGGAGTCCGTTTACGCAAAGCATGGGACGATTTGACGGAATCGTCCCCCGCTTGGGGTTGAAATTCCCCTAAAAAGCCATTAAAATGAAAAAATGGGCATAAACTCACCATCATCTTTCATGTTTGGCAGGAAAAAGGGGAGAGCAGGATTATGAGCGCCAAGAAGCGTGTGACGATCAGCGATGTGGCCACAGCGGCCGGCGTGTCCAAGACTACGGTTTCCCGGTACATCAACGGCCATCCGGAGCTGATGGGGGAGAAGACCCGGGAGCGCATCCGGGCGGTCATTGAAATGACCAACTACCGCCCCAGCGACATCGCCAGCAATTTGAAGAAACGGACAACCAATCTGATCGGGCTTCTAATCGCAGATATTTCCTCCCCGTTTTCCTCCGCGCTGATCAGCGGAGCCAGCAAATATCTGGATAAGCGGGGCTATACGCTGCTGATTGCCGACTCGGCGGACGATCTGGACAAGGAGAAGCACGCGCTGTCCTCTCTCCTCTCCAAGGGCGTGTCCGGCGTTTTGGTGAACACCACTTCGTATTCCAACGACTTTTTGATCCAGGTGCGGTGTGACGGCCTACCGGTCGTCCTGTGCGACCGGCAGGTGCGGGATTATAACTTTGATATTGTGACGACGGATCAGCATGAATGTCTCTATTATCTGATCAGCCACCTGAAGCGGCAGGGCTATACCCGCCCCCTGTTTCTGGTGGAGCCCTGGGAGAACAACGCCGTGCGGATGAAGCGCCGGGAGGCGTTTCTGGAAATTGTGCACGCGCTGTACGGCTACGACGCCTCGGAGGATGTGTACACCCTGGTGCCGGGAGAGGAGAATGCCGCGCAGGCGCTGCAGCGGGCGCTCAACCGGGACTCCGGGGAAATTCCGGCGGTGATCGGCTGCAACAGCATCACCACGGTTCGGGCGTTTCACGCGATCCGGGAGCTGGGGCTGTCCATCCCGGGGGAGATCGGCCTGTGCGGACCGGAGGACTGGGACTGGTCCAGCGAGATGAACTGGCCCTTTATTGTGGACCCGAACGTCACGACGGTGAAAATCCCCGCCACACAGATCGGCAGCAGGGCGGCCGCCCTGCTGCTGGAGAAGCTGGAACATCCCGAGCAGCCGCCGCAGGAGGTCCTGCTGCCGTGCGTGTTCCACGAAAGAGCTTCCACTGTTCGGATGAGGTGAGAAATGTCCCAGATGGAGGGAAACCATGAGAAAAAGCGTACTGCTCGTGGGGGAGCCGATGGGCCTGTTCATGGCCGACTCGGTGGGAGATCTGGAGGAAGTGAACAGTTTCTCCCTGACCACATGCGGGGCAGAATTGAATGTCGCCATTGGACTGAAACGGCTGGAGCATGATGTCACCTATCTGACCAAGCTGGGCGACGATCTGTTTGGCCGGCGCATCACAGCCGCCATGCGGGCCAATGGAATTTCAACGGATGAGATCTTGTATTCCCAGACCCATATGACCGGCTTTATGTTCAAGTCCAAGGTCACCTCGGGAGACCCGGCCATCTGTTATTTCCGCAAGTCGAGCGCGGCGTCCACTCTGTCCGCCGAGGATGTGGAGGGACTGGACTTTTCCAAATTTGATGTGGTCCACCTCACGGGCATCACGCCGGCCCTCTCTCCGTCGGCCCGCGCCGCGTCGGAGGAGCTGAGCCGGAAGGCCGGACAGGCCGGGTGCGTCTTCTCCTTCGATCCCAATCTGCGGCCTCAGCTGTGGGCCTCGCGGGAGGAGATGGCGGCGTGCATCAATTCGCTTGCCTTCCGCGCCGACCTGTTTCTGCCCGGCATCAAGGAGGCGGAACTTCTGATGGGCGGTACGGCGCCGGAGAAAGTGGCGGACTATTATTTGAGCCGGGGGACCGGGACCGTAGTGGTCAAACTGGGAACACGGGGCGCCTACTATGCCCGCAGCAGCGGGGAGTCCGGCTATGTGGACGGATTCCACGTGGAGCGGGTGGTGGATACGGTGGGCGCGGGAGACGGCTTTGCGGCCGGCGTCCTGTCCGCGCTGCGGGAGGGCCGTCCGATGGACCAGGCGGTCCGGCGCGGCTGCGCGGTGGGCGCGATCCAGGTTATGAGCCGGGGAGACAACGACGGACTTCCCACCCGGGAGGAACTGGATGCGTTTATGACCGGGGAAAAGGATTGGAGGCGGCACAGTGCCTGACGTGGTAACCCAAGCGTTTTTTGAGAACGGCCTGGTTCCCGTCGTCGTCCTGGAGCGGGCGGAAAAAGGCCCGCGCCTGGGCCGGGCCCTTCTGGCGGGAGGGCTGAACAGCATGGAGATCACGCTGCGCACCCCCGACGCCCTGGAGGCCATCCGGCAGACGTCGGATCAGGTTCCGGGTCTGCTGGTGGGCGCCGGAACGGTGCACAGCGTGGACATGGCCCGACGGGCGGTGGAGGCCGGGGCGAAATTTATCGTCAGCCCCGGCCTGAGTCAGACGGTGGTCGACTGGTGCCGGGAGCGGGACATCCCGGTGTTTCCCGGTGTCTCCACCCCGACGGAGCTGGAGACGGCGCTGGAGCTGGGGCTGACCGAGGTGAAATTTTTCCCGGCGGAGCAGTCTGGAGGAGCCGCCATGCTGAGTGCGCTGGCCTCCCCCTACCAGGGAATCCGGTTTATGCCCACGGGCGGCATCCGCCTGGAAAATCTGGCGGAGTATCTGCGCCTGCCCAATGTTCTGGCCTGCGGCGGAAGCTGGGTCTGCCCGGCGCGCTTGGTGGCGCAGGACCGGTTTGAGGAGATCGAGGAGTTGTGCCGCCGGGCGGTGAAACAGGTTCATCAGTTTCAGATTCTGCGCCTGATCCTGCCGGCGGGGAAGACGGACCGACCGGTCCCGCCCTGCCTGGAGGAGACCTTGGGCACAGATTCCCAGGGGAAACTGGTGTTGGGCGTCAATCATGTGGACCGGGCGATGGCAGCGCTGGAGCGGTGCGGCTGCCGCCGGGTTCAGGACCGGCTGAATACGGCCCTCTGGATATCCGGCGGCGAGGATCAATGGTTCCTGGAGCTGACAGCACTTTGAGCGGCCGGTCCAGCCCGGCATGATCTGTGTCATCATTCCCCTCTTCTTTATCATACGGCCCCCGGACCGCGACTTGCGGTCCGGGGGCCGTATGGCGTTTGGAGGCGGGATGGAGGAAAAATTCCCGGATCTGCATGAAAAAATTGTGATTGGGCGGTCCTTCTGGTATAATGAGAAAAACACAGCAC
>CALWVX010000055.1 GCA_944385065.1 uncultured Oscillospiraceae bacterium
CTGAGGGGAGTCCGTTTCTCCTGTTGTTCCATACGTCAGACCGCCTTTCTTTCCTGCCGCGCCCGGTCATGGGCGCCCTTGACTGCCAAAAAGGCCCGCAGGGCCTTGTATCCGAAATAAACGCCCAGGCGCAGAGCCTGCGCCACGGTCAGGGAGAGGGAAGCCTGTCCCCGCAGCTGCGACTTCTCCCCCTCCAGATCCGGGAGGATGCGAACGGTCCCGTCCCGGATCTGAAAGGCCTGGTTCAGCGGCTCCCACAGAGCCCCCGCCGCAGCGCTGGCGCGGCCGTAGGCCTGCGCTGTGTCGGCCGGGTCCCCGGTCCCGATCCGGATCTCCAGAAACAGCCGGTCCACCCGCAGCTTCCGCCGGAACTGTCCCGCCGCCTCCAGCGCCACGGGCAGCAGAGCCCGCAGATAGTCCAGGGCGGCCCAGAGGTCATCCGGCCCTCTCTTTTTCGTCCCATCGTCGGGACGCTTCTCCTTCTTCTTGGGGGGCTGTCCCTTTTTTCTTCCCCTCTTCTCCCGCCGGGGCCACAGCCGGACGGAGAGCGGTCCCAGGCGCAGCCAGGCCCTGGACCCCTCCGGTCCACAGCTTCCCCGGACGCCGATCCGAATCTGTCCCAGCAGGGCCAGGGCCAGCAGCAGAAGGACAACGACCCACAGCGCTGTCATGCCGTTCCCCCCGCCAGACCGTCCGGCTCCTCGCCGCCGCCCTCCTCCGCCTGACGCAGGCGGGCCAGGCTGGCCTCCAGCTCCAGGGTCAGCTGGCTGCCCTCCTGCGAGGTGCCGGGCAGCTCGGGCAGCTCCTCCAGACTGGACATGCCGAAGGAGCGCAGGAAATTTTTCGTGGTGCGGAACTGCATGGGCCGGCCGGGCACCGACAGGCGGCCCGCCTCCTCAATCAGCTCCCGCTCCAGCAGCAGACCCATGGTATAGGCGCTGTCCACCCCCCGCACCTGGTCCACATAGGCCCGGGTCACCGGCTGGTAATAGGCCACAATGGCCAGCACCTCCAGGGCGGGCTGGGACAGGCGGGCGGGCTTCCGGCTCTCCAGAGTGGCGCGGATGGCGTCGGCGTACTCCGGAGCGGAGCACAGCTGATAGCTGTTTTCCAGCCGCACCAGCCGGATGCCCCTGCGGTCATAGCTGAACTGATCCATCATCTGCTGGGCCACCGCGTCCAGGGTGGGGCGGTCCACCTCCAGCCCCAGACACAGGCGCTCCACGCTCACCGGCTCTCCGGCGGCGAACAGCACCCCCTCCAGGGCGGACTGCAATTCCTTCACTTCCAACTCAGGCCCCTCCTCATTCGCTGTCGGCGGTCCATGTCAGGTCCGCCTCGTCCCCCTCCTGCACACAGGTGACGGTGCAGTCCTCCTGGGTGCCGGCCAGCCGCAGGCGGTGTGCCCTGCACAGCTCCAGCACCGCCAGGAAGGTTGCCACCACCTCCGAACGGCTCCGGCTGCCCCGGAACAGGGCCCGGAACCGGGTGACCCCCAGCCGGACCAGCCGCCGGACAATCTCCCCCGCCTTGTCCGCCACCGGGTAGGGCTCCCGGCCCACAATGCCCTGAAAGGCGGAGACCGGCGGGGGCAGCTTGTTGTCCGACCGGGCCAGCACCGCCGTCATGGCCCGGAGCAGATCCTCCCGCGCGTGGGAATAGCGGTACACTTTGTCCGGCTGAAGGGGCTCGGGCCGCTTGGTCAGATAATCCCGGCCCACCTGATAGCGGGCCTCCAGGGCGGGGACCACCGCCTTGATCTTCAGATAGTTCTCATTGCGCTGATGGGCCTCCAGGGTGGCGATGAGCTGTTCCATCTCGCTCATGGCCTCCTCGTCGTGGAGGGACAAGAGCATGCGGGTCTTGATATAGACCAGCTGGGCCGCCATGGTGACAAACTCGCTGGCCACTTCCAGATCCAGCTCTCTGCGCCGGTCCATCCACTCCAGATACTGATCCAGAATCAGGGAGATCTGGATGTCCTGAATTTCCATCTTGTTCTTGCTGAGCAGATGGAGAATCAGGTCCAGGGGGCCCACAAAGTCCTCCATGTTCTGCTCTTTCGCCTTGACCACCCCTTCCAGGTGGTAGATGGGCGTCTCCACGGGCCCCCTCCTCTCCGGCACAGGCTTGTTCAACGTATTATACCAGTTTAACCAGAAAAAAACAAGGTAAATCCCCGCCCGGCAGCTCCGGGCGGGGATTTACCCCTCACCGCTCCATTTTCCAGAAACAGGCGCTGTACGCCGGGAGAAGGCTTCCCCCTCCGAAGTCGTGCCGCTGTCCCGTGATCAGGTCCTGCGCCAGACCGCACCCCGCGTCAAAGTGTGCGGTATAGGGCTGGCTGTCGGCGTTCACCGCCACCAGCACCCGCTCCTCCTCACACCTGCGCTCGAAGATAATCTGCCGGTTGGTGAGCAGCACGTTGCGGAAGCTCCCCCGGCACAGAGCCGGGCTCTCCCGCTTGGCCCGGGCCAGCCGGGCGATCCAGCCGCTCAGATCGTTCCACTCCGGCCCCTCCAGGGCGGGGCGCAGCGCCCGGTCCCCGTCCTGCTTCCTGCCCTGAATGCCCCACTCGCTGCCATAATACACCGCCGGGACGCCGGGCATGCCGAACATGAGGGCGTAGGCGGCCGGCAGGTGGTTTGGGTCGGTCAGCTGGGAGGCGATGCGGGTGACGTCGTGGTTGTCCAGGAAGGACAGCAGGTGGGCCCCCTTGTACAGAGTCCAGTCCTCCGGCCCGAACTGCCGGGCCAGGGAGTGGCCGATCTCAAAGAGATTCATGGAGTTGAAGGAGGACCACAGCCCCTTGTAGCACTCATAGTTGGTCACCGAGTGGCACATCTCCCCGTTCATCCAGCGGTTGTAGTCCCCGTGGAGCGTCTCGCCCATGAGGACAAACTCCGGCTTCAGCCCCTGGGTGAAGGCGCGCAGCTGCTTCAAATAGTTCGGGGGCAGGCAGTAGGCCACGTCCAGCCGCAGGCCGTCAATGCCGTACTGCTCCACCCAGGACCGGATGGCCTGGAACTGGTGGTCCACCACGGCGGGATTGTCCAGATTGAGCCGGACCAGCTCGTTGTGCCCCTCCCAGCTGTCATACCAGAAGCCGTCGTTCCGGTCGGTATTCCCGCCGAAGTCGATGTGGAACCAGTCCTTGTAAGGGCTGTCCCACTTCTTTTCCTGTACGTCCCGGAAGGCCCAGAACCCCCGGCCCACATGGTTGAACACCCCGTCCAGCATCACCCGCAGCCCGGCGTCATGAAAGGCCCGGCACACCCGCGCCAGGTCCTCGTTGCTCCCCAGCCTGGGGTCCACCCGGTTATAGTCCCGGGTGTCATAGCCGTGGCGGTCGCTGTCAAACACCGGATTGAGCAGAACGGTATCCGCCCCCAGCTTTCGAATGTGCTCCGCCCAGGACAGCAGGCGCAGAATCCGCGGCGTCTGCACCCCGTCGTTCTCCTCCGGCGCCCCGCACAGGCCCAGGGGATAAATCTGATAGATGACGGCCTGATCAAACCACATGGTCCTCTCTCCTTTCCGTGTCTGTCCCTATCATACCCCAACTCCCACCCCGGTGCAAGGAAAATATCCCGGCGCGCGCCGCGGTTTTCTCCCGCATGGCGCGGATAATCTAAAAGAGGGCCGTGACCTGCGGTCATGCCCTCTTTTTGGACAAGTCAATGAAATCCAGACAGTTCAAATTGGGGATCCGTCATCTTAAATCCCGTCCAGCGGCCTTTCCGCCGCCCCGAGCATTCAAATATCGAAGGGGGGAGGCGGCCAAAGGCCGCCGGAACCCAAAACAAAAGGCAACTGCAGAAGCAGTTGCCTTTTGTTTTGGCAAGTCACTACAATCTAGATATTTAAGATTTTGAATCAGCTGTCTTAAAACTTGCCCAACGGCCCTTCTGGGCCGCGCCGCTTTTGCGGCGTTCGAGCGTTTTGCCGCAGGCAAAACCTCGGCGCAGGGCGAATTCATTTCGCCCGAGCATTTTAAAGAATCCCGGGTACCAAAAAAAGAAGCACCTGCTATGCAGGTGCTTCTTTTTTTGGCAGCCGGAGAAGGATTCGAACCCTCACAAACAGAGTCAGAGTCTGTCGTGCTACCCTTACACAATCCGGCTATTTTTTGTCCCCGCCGCGCGGGACGAGTGCTATTATAGCAGACTGTGGAAAAATGTCAAGAGGTATTTTTCACTTTTTTTCATTTGTTTGGAAGGGCCTCCCCCCGCGCCGCCCGGACCGGATGTTCCGGGCGGCGCGGGACGGTCACGCGGACCGCTTGGCGTACTTCTGGTGGAGGTAGCGGATCGCCTCCACATAGCCCTGGAAGCCCAGCCCCTTGAAGCGGGTCTCGCAGGCCATGCCGGCGTAGGAGATGTGGCGGAACGCCTCCCGTTGATCCACGTCGGACAGGTGGACCTCCACCGCGGGCAGCGCCACCGACTTCAGCGCGTCCAGAATGGCCACGCTGGTGTGGGTGTAGGCGGCGGGGTTGATGACAATGCCGTCCATCTGGCCATAGGCCTGCTGGATACGGTCCACGATGGCGCCTTCGTGGTTGGACTGGTAAATTTCCACCTGAATGCCCAGGTCGCTGCAGGTTTCGCGGATCAGGTCACACAGGGCGTTATAATCCTGACGGCCGTAGATATTCGGCTCCCGAATGCCCAGCATGTTCAGATTGGGGCCATTGATAACCAACAGTTTCATTTTGACAACCTCCTTATAATACTCATAATATCGGATACGGCGCCCTCCACCGTGATATTGTCCACGGCGAAGTCGGCGGCTTTTTCATACAGCGGTTTACGCTGGCGGTAGAGCTTCTCAGGCCCGTCCCGCTGGGACAGGGGACGGCCGGCGCTGGGCAGCAGGTCCAGGTCCCGCCTCAGAAACACCACCACACTGTTGCGGTGCATGGGGTCAAAATTTTCCGGCCGGGTGATGATCCCGCCGCCGGCGGCGATCACGGTGCCGGACCGGCGGGCGGCGTCCACCAGGACCTGGTGCTCCGCCCGGCGGAAGGTCTCCTCGCCGTGCAGGGCAAACATCTGGGGAATCGGCATGCCCTCCCGGGCCTCGATCTCCTCGTCCAGATCCACCAGGGGGCGGCCCATGGCCTGGGCCAGCGCCTTTCCCACCGTGGTCTTGCCGCAGCCGGGCATCCCAATGAGCAGGATATTCCGGGTTTCGCCCTCGATTTGTTTCGTAATTTTCTCCACCCGGTCGTCGGGGATCGGTTTGTTCCGAAAGAGCTCCGCCGACCCTCTGGCCTGGGCCACCAGCATCCCCAGGCCGTTGGCGGTGATCATGCCCCGCTTCTCCCCCTCCAGCAGCAGCTGGGTGCGGGCGGGATTGTAAATCAGGTCCAGCACCGCCTCGCAGGCGGGGAACCGGTCCAGATCCAGCAGGCAGGACTCGGTGTCCGGATACATGCCCACCGGGGTGGCGTTGACGATCAGCCGGGCGTCCTGATGGCGCTCCAGATTCTGGTAGTGGTCCGGGCCGGAGCGGGAGATCACCACCACCTCTTCCGCCCCCAGGTCGGCCAGGGCGGTCCGGACGGTGAGGGAGGCCCCGCCGGAGCCCAGCACCAGGGCCTTTTTCCCGGCGGGATCCACCCCGGCGGCGCGCACCATGTAGAGGAAGCCCTCATAGTCGGTGTTGTGGCCCAGCAGCGTCCCGTCCTCCCGGCGGACGATGGTGTTGACGCTGCCGATGCGTCTGGCCTGTTGGGTGAGCTCCCGGCAGTAGGGGATGACCGCGCGCTTATAGGGGATGGTCACATTCAGCCCCTCAAACTCCCCCGAGCGGAGGAACGAGTCCAGCTCCTCGGGTTCTTTTTCAAACAGCCGGTAGTCATAGTCCCCCAGCAGCCGGTGAATCCGGGGAGAAAAGCTGTGTCCCAGCCGCCGGCCCAGCAGGCCGTAGCACTTATGTATCTCTGTCTCCATTCTTTTCTCCTCCTCGTCTCAGCCGCCCGGGCAATACCGCCGGCGGGTCCAGCAGGGCGTCCAGCGTCAGGATGGCCGCCACCGCCTCCACCACGGGCACCGCCCGGGGGACGATGCACGGGTCGTGTCTGCCGTGGACCACCAGCTTCCGTCCCTCCCCGGCGGACAGGCTCACGCTGTCCTGTTCCTTTCCAATGGAGGGCGTCGGCTTGAAGGCCGCCCGGAACAACAGGGGCATCCCGGTGGTGATTCCGCCCAGAATCCCCCCCGCGCGGTTGCGCCCGGCGGTCACCCGCCCGTCCTCCACGCGGTACGGGTCGTTGTTCTCCGAGCCCCGGAGCCGGGCCGCTTCAAAGCCGGCCCCGAACTCCACTCCCTTCACCGCCGGGATTCCGAACACCGCGGCGGCCAGGCGGCTGTCCATGCCGCCGAACATCCCGGAGCCCAGCCCGGCGGGCAGGCCCTGGATGATGCACTCCACCACGCCGCCCACGGAATCGCCCTGCTCCCTGGCCCGGCAAATCTCCCGGCGCATGTTCTCCCCCGCCTTCTGATCCAGCGTGGGGAAGGGGCTGCGCCGCAGCTCCTCCAGGGTTTCCGGGTCCTCTCCCAGCTCGCGGAAGGGCCGGTCCTCCGCCCCGGCAGCGGAGCGGATGTGGGCGGCGATCTCAATGCCCCGCCGCTCCAGAATCTGGAGGCAGATCCCCCCGGCCACGCACAGGGGGGCGGTCAGCCGCCCGGAGAAATGACCTCCGCCCCGCACATCCTGAAAGCCCTGGTATCGGACCTGGGCGGTGTAGTCGGCGTGGCCCGGCCGGGGAATGTCTTTCAGCTGCTCATAGTCCTGCGACCGGGTGTTGGCGTTCTCGATCACGGCGGCCAGCGGCGCGCCGCAGGTGCGCCCATTCAGCACTCCGCACAGGATATGGGGCCGGTCCTCCTCCTTCCGGGGGGTGGAGACGTCCAGCCGCCCGGGGGCCCGCCGCTGCAGGAACGCCTGCAGCCGGTCCAGGTCCACCGCCTCGCCGGCGGGCAGGCCGTCCACTGTCACACCGATGGCCTCGGCGTGGGACTGGCCGAAAATGGACACCTTGATATTGTTTCCCAGTTCAGAGGACATGGAGTTTCCCTCCCAGCTTGGTAAAATCGTTCCAGAATTCGGGGTAAGATTTGTCCACACATTCCATCTGCAGAATGGACACCGGCCTGCGGCACCGGGTGGCCAGAACAGCGGCCATCATGGCGATGCGGTGGTCTCCCCGGCTGTCCACCCGCTCCCCGCCTTCCAGCCGGTCGACGCCCCGGATCACCAGGCTGTCCGCCTCCTCCCGGGCCTGTCCTCCCAGCCGCCGGATGGTCTCGGCAATGGCGGAGAGCCGGTCGCTCTCCTTCAGCCGCAGCCGGCCCGCGCCGGTCAGCCGGGTGTTCCCCCGGGCCAGCGCCGCCATGGCGCCCAGAGCGGGGGCCAGGTCGGGGCACTGAGACACATCCAGCTCCCGGTCCCCCGGTCTGGCCAGCCGCCAGTAATAGGCGGCGATCCGCCGGTCCGCCTGAGCGGAGGTCTCGTCCAGCCCCTCGATCTTCACCCGGTGGTCCAGAAAGTCGGCGGCGTACCACACGGCCCCCTGGGACCAGTCGCCGGGGACGGTCATCCGGCAGGGGCGGTAGGTCTGTCCCCCGGGGACGGTAAATCGGTCTCTCGCCCGCCCGATCCGAATTCCGTGCCACTCCAGCACCTCCAGCGTCAGGTCCACATAGTCCGCCGACTCCAGCGGGGAGGTGAGCACAATCTCCGACTCCCCTTCCGCCAGAGGCAGCGCCAGGAGCAGGCCGGTGACAAACTGGCTGGACACATCCCCGGGCAGCTCATACCGCCCGGCGGGCAGCTTTCCCCGCACGGTGAGGGTGCTCCCCTCCAGACTCCAGTCCGCCCCGCGGGTCTGAAACAGGGTCTCATAGGGGCCCAGCGGCCGCTCCATCAGCCTGCCGCGGCCGGTAAACCGGCCGCCGCCCCGCAGCGCCATGGACAGGGGAACGAGAAACCGCAGGGTGGACCCGGATTCCCCGCAGTCCAGCTCGGGCAGCCCCGCCCCGGGCGCCCGAAGGGCCGCCAGGCAGGTCCGGGTGGCCTGAATATCCCGGGAGTCTCCCACCCCCTCCGGCTCTTCCGTCCCGGCCAGGGCGGCGGCGATGATGGTTCGGTGGGCCATGCTCTTGCTGGGCGGGACCCGGACGGTCCCGGACAGCTGGCAGGGATCAATGACAGCTGTGCTCATGTGTGGTTCTCCTTTCCGGCGGCGGCGTAAAACAAAAGGCCCGCGGTGAAGTGTTTTCACCGCGGGCCGGAACAATCATTCCCCGCCTCCCGATTTTCCGGGAAGCTTCTGCCAATCTACGCAGCAAAAAGCACTTTTACCTGTTTAGCACCAAAGCTAAAAAAGTAAAAGTAGCCATAAAAGAAAGCCGCGATCCGATTCAGCATGGGTTGGTTCTCCTTGTGGGTTAAAATCTACGGTCACTATAGCACCATCCCGCCGCCCTGTCAATTCTTTTTTTCGCTGAACCCCTGAAAATTTTTTCACTCTCCTCCCCCTCCCCCTGCGTCACGGGCGGTGCCCGCCGAAATCAGCGGCGTATTTTTATTCACAATTTCCTTCTTTACTCCGGCGGAAAGGCGGCGTATAATACCACCCAGACGGAAGGGCCGGCAGGCCGTCTCCCGTCATCGCAGAGAGAAAGGAGGTCCATGGACGGCTGTCCATCACAAAGCGCCAGCGCCCGCCCCGGCACGGGGCGGGACGACGAGGAGAGGGGAGTATCGAAAGGGCGGAGGTCCTCCGCCCCGCAAATTCGGCGGGTGCCCCTCCGCGCCGCCCGGGCGCGCATGCGGCTTACAAATATGCGGGCAACCGCAAAACAAAGGGGCCGCGGCCGGGCAAGCGAGGTCAAATGGCTGCGAGTTTGCCCTCCTGACATTCCCAATTCAATCAGGAGGAACCAAAATCATGTGTGGAATTGTAGGTTATATCGGCCGGGAGCAGGCGGCTCCCATTCTGCTGGACGGCCTGAAGCGGCTGGAGTACCGGGGGTATGACTCCGCCGGCGTGGCGGTGTTCGACCAGGAGAGCGGCACGCTGTCGGTGCGCAAGGCCAAGGGCCGCCTGAAGGTCCTGGACGAGCAGATCCACGGGGGCGCCGACCTGCGGGGAACGGTGGGCGTGGGGCATACCCGCTGGGCCACCCACGGCGCGCCCAGCGACGTCAACTCCCACCCCCAGACCAGCCGCAGCGGCAAAATCGCCGTGGTCCACAACGGCATCATTGAAAATTACGCCGAGCTGAAAGCCTTTCTGGAGGCCAAGGGGGTGCCCTTCACCTCGGAGACCGACACCGAGGTGGTGGCCCAGCTGATCGAGTACTTCTACGAGGGGGACCTGCTGGCCGCCGTGGGCCGGGTGCTCCACCGCATCCAGGGGGCCTATGCCCTGGGCATCATCTGCGCCGACTACCCCGACCAGCTGATCGCGGTGCGCAAGGACAGCCCGCTGATCCTGGGCTATGGGGAGGACTGCTCCTTTCTGGCCAGCGACGTGACCGCCATCCTGCGCCGCACCCGCCGGGTGAGCTATATGGAGGACGGCGAGGTGGCCGTCCTGACCCGGGAGGGCATCCGGTGCTATGACCGCCTGATGCAGCCGGTGGAAAAAGAGATCGTCCAGGTGGACTGGGAGATGGACGCGGCGGAGAAGGGCGGCTATGAGCACTTCATGTTCAAGGAGATCATGGAGCAGCCCGAGGCCCTGCGCCGGTG
>CALWVX010000056.1 GCA_944385065.1 uncultured Oscillospiraceae bacterium
TAGCCCGCCGTCTCCGCCTGGGGATTGTTCAGGCGGTTGTAGATGACCGAGGCGATGTTGGCCTGGTCGGTGCCGTCGGTCTCCCGCTCGATCAGGGAGGCGATGGTCAGAATCTCCTGAAGCGTATAGCCCGAGTCGGCCACCGCCTGACGCATGGTCTCGTCGTAGATCTCGTCAAAGCGCACCAGCATCCGGTTGATGGCGTACAGGGGGCTGTGGGGGGTGTAGAACTCATAGGTGTCCGGGTAGAGGAAGCCCTCCAGCCGGCTGGCGTCCCCCAGAGGGATGTCCTGGAGGAAGTCGAAGGCGTAGTCGTGCTCGGCGGCCTCCTGGTTCAGATCCTCCACGCTGGCCACCCCCTGCTCCTCCAGCAGCTCGAAGATCTGCTGGGTGGTCATGCCCTCGGGGATGGTCACCGAGACGGTGGCCTTGGTGGACGAGTTGGCGCTCATGCCGTTGAGCAGAGCCCGGTAGTCCATGTCGGTGTTCAGGGTGTAGGTGCCCATGGTCACCTCGTCGTCTCCGCCGGTGACGGCGGCGAACAGGCGGAAGAGCCACTTGTACTCAATGAGGCCCTCCTCCTCCAGCCGGTCCACCACATCGCCGAAGGTGTCCTCATTGGAGATGGTGATGGTCACCGTCTTCTCCTCTTTGTTCAGGGCCAGCAGGTCGCCCGCCAGAATCCAGCCCACACAGGCCAGCAGAATGGAGGCCCCGATGACCCCCGCCACATACAGCACCACAAAGCTGGCGGTGCGGCCGGTGGAGGGGCGTCTTTTTCTCTGGTCCCGCCCGGCGCGGCGCTCTCCCTGGCGGGAGGGGCGTCTCTCCCGGCGTCCGGACTCGTACTCATGTTGCTGCGGCATAGGTTCAGCTCCTAACAGGGGTCCCAACCCGGGGGTTGGTCTCCGGAATCAAAATTTTCTTCAGCTCCCTGTCACCGCGGACAGGGGGCGGCCATAGAATGGTACAGAACGCGGGGACCGGCGGTCCCGGCAGATCAAGTGAGGTGAATGCGAATGTTCTGTGGGAACAGCGGATGGGGCGGCAACAGCACCCTGTGGATCATCCTTCTGATTATCCTGCTGTGCGGATGCGGCGGCTGGAGCGGAAGCGGCTGCTGCGGCAGCAACAACTGCGGCTGCGGCTCCAACAACAACTGCGGCAACAACTGCAGCGACGACTGCGGCTGCTGCTGAGCACTACACAGCGCGCGGGCGGGGGAGCGATCCCCCGCCTGCCGCTGTCTGCCCGCAGCGGTTTCTCCCCTCAGAAGGACAGGCTCTCCTCCTCGGTGAGCAGCAGATCCACCCGGCTGTCGTGGGCCTCGGTGGGCACCCGCTCCTGCAGAACGGCCGCCCGGCAGAGTCCCACCCGGAAGCCGGCAAAGTCAGCCAGCCACCGGTCATAGTATCCCCCGCCGAAGCCCAGACGATAACCCCTGCGGTCATAACACACCGCCGGCACCAGGGCCAGGTCGATCTCCCCCTTGTCCATCAGGGGGCAGTCCTCCCCCGGCTCCAGAATCCCGAAGGCGGCAGGAACCATGGGCCGCGCCGGATCATACCGGCGCACCTCCATCCGGTGTCCCGGCAGCATCCGGGGCAGTCCCACCGCCTTGCCCCGGCGGGTCAGCTCCTCCACCAGCCGTCCGGTCTCCGGCTCCCGGCCGGGGATGCCCCAGAAGGCGAAGATGGTCCGGGCCGCCTCCACCTGGGGCAGGGCCAGAAACCGGGCGAACAGCGCGTCGTCGCTCTTCCGGCACTGTTCGGCGCTCAGCGCCTTCAGCTCCCGGGTGACATCGCTTCGCAGCTGCTTTTTCTCCTGATCAATAACAGACGCCATGGCGCACCTCGTTTGCTTTTTCTGTTCCGGCCAGAATCTCCACCAGGGTCAGGCCGAAGTCAAAGGACGCGCCGGCGGCCCGGGCGGTGATGATCTTTCCGTCCACCACCACCGGCTCGTCGGGACAGGGGATCGCCCCGGTGAGCTGTCCCTCCATGCCGGGATAGCACACCGCCCGCTTTCCCCGCAGACAGCCCGCCCGGGCCAGCAGGGTGGGCGCCGCGCAGATAGCGGCGATCCACAGCTCCCGGTCGACGGCCTCCTGCAGCAGGGCCGCCACCACCGGCTCGCCGGCCAGGTTGCGCACCCCCTCCCGTCCGCCCGGCAGGACGAACATCTCCGCCTTTGTCAAATCCACCTGGGCCACGTTCAGATCGGCCTTGACCCAGACGCCCCGGCCGCCCACCGCCTCGCTCCCCCACAGGGAGACCAGGGCGGTGTCGATCCCCGCCCGGCGCAGCAGGTCGGCGGGCACCAGCGCCTCCGCCTCCTCAAATCCGTCGGCCAACAAGATGTATACCATAGCGCGACCTCCTATCTGAAATTGCGCCCCGCCGGGGCGGCCCGTCCGCGGGCTATTTCCGCTTCCATCTCTCCCCGGCCGCCTTCACCAGCACCAGGGGCAGTCTGGCCATGCGGCCGGCCCGCTGGGGCTCCTTTTTCAGGCGGTAGGCCCACTCCAGCCCCAGCTTCTGCCAGCTCTCGGGGGCCCGCTCCACCTTTCCGGCGAACACATCCAGCGCGCCCCCCAGGCCGATGGCCATCCGGGCGCCGGTGTGCCGGCCCCACCGGGCCATCCACTTCTCCTGCTTGGGGGCCCCCAGGCAGACGAACAGCAGGTCGGGCCGGGCGGCCGCCACCTTCAGCAGCACGTTCTCCTCGTCCTTGAAATAGCCGTCCTGGGTGCCGCACAGCACGATGCCGGGATACCGCTCCAGAATCCGGCGGCCGGCCTCCTCGGCCACCCCCGGCTTGGCTCCCAAAAGGAACAGCCGCCCCTTCTTCTCGTCCAGGCACGCCAGCATGTCCTGGGCAAACTCGATGCCGGGCACCCGGCCCTTCAGGGGGGTGCCCATGATCCGGGCGGAGTACACCACGCCCACCCCGTCGGCCAGCACCAGATCGGCCTCGTTGAGCACCCGGCAGAACTCCGGGTCGCGCTCAGCGGCCAGCAGGAACTCCGGGTTGGGGGTGACCACATAGTGGAACTTGTCCTCCTCCAGCAGCTCCCGCCCCCGCTGGGCGGCCTCCTGACGGGTCAGGTCGTCAAACGCGACGCCTAAAATCTCTCGTTTCAATTTTAATCCTCCGAATTTCCTCGCGCCGGACCCTGATCCGGCCTCCCTCCCGGCGGCGCTGTCCGGGGGACAGCGCCGGCGCGCAGGCGGGAATATCCTCTTTTTCAAGACTTCATTGTACCATGCTTTGGTCCAAAAGTCCATGAATTTTCCGTGAAAGGTTTTCCCCCTCTGTCACCAATCTGTAACTTGACTTTTCTCTACGACAAATGTAGTATAATTTTACAACTACATTTGAAGTGAGTGTGATACTATGAAACGCCTGCCCGACACCGAACTGGAGGTCATGAAGGCCCTGTGGGACGCGGGGGATGACGCGCCCCGCTCCGCCCTGGAGGAGCGGCTCTCCCCCTTCGGCTGGGCCCCCAACACCGTGAACACCTACCTGTCCCGGCTGGCGGACAAGGGGTTTGTCCGGGCCCGCCGGGTGGGACGGGAGAACCGCTATTCCCCCCTGGTGGGCCGGGAGGAGTACCTGTCCTTTGACAGCCGGGCGGTGCTGGACAAGCTGTACGGCTCCCCCCGGAACTTTGTGGCCGCCCTGGCCCGGGAGGGGCTGAGCCGGGATGAGCTGGACGAGCTGCGGGCCCTGGTGGACCAGCTGGAGGGGAGGGCCGGCCGGTGAGGGACTTTCTCCTGGAGCTGGCCGCCCTGGCTCTGGGCAGCTCCCTGGCCATCGTGCTGCTGATCCTGGCGGGCCGGCTTCTGGGCGGGCGGTATGGAATCCGGTGGCGGTGCTGGGCCTGGCTGATCCTGTGCCTGCGCCTGGCCCTCCCCTTTCCCCTGCTCCCCCGGCAGACGGCCCCCATTCAGGTGACCGTCCCCACCGTCTCTCTCCCCGCCCCGTCGCCCGCCGGCTCCTCCCCCTCAGTCCCGGACCCGATCCCGGTGCCCCCCGCCGGCTCCTCCCCCGAATCGCCCGGAGATGAAGAGGAGGCGCAGACCCCCGCGGCCCCCGCCCCCATCGCCTGGGAGTCCATTCTGTTTTTCCTCTGGCTGGCGGGGGCGGCGGCGGTTCTGGGCTGGGGCCTGCTGTCCCACGGGCGGTTCCTCCGCTGGCTGCGCCGATGGGCCGCCCCGGAGACAGGCCCGGAGGTCCTGGCCCTGTGCGCCCGCCTGTCCGGGGAACTGGGGCTGAAGCGGCCTCCCGCCCTGTTCCGGTGCCCGGAGCTGCGGGCCCCCATGCTGGCCGGGCTGGTCCGGCCAGCCGTCCTGCTGCCCCAGGCGGCCCCGGAGGGGGAGGCGCTGGAGTACGCCCTCCTCCACGAGCTCACCCACCTGCGCCGCCGGGACGTGTGGCGGAAAGCGCTGGCCCTGTGGGTGAACGCCCTGTACTGGTTCAATCCCCTGATCTGGCTCATGGTCCGACTGGCCGACCGGGACGGGGAGCTGGCCTGTGACGAGACCGTTCTGCGCCGCCTGCCCCCGGAGGCCCGCCCCCGCTACGGCCGGGCGGTGTGGGAGGCGGTGGAGCGGGTGAGCCGCCCGGACTGACCCCTGGCGCAAAAAGCGCCCGCCCCGGTCGGGGCGGGCGCGCGGGGCGGATCCGCCCTCAGAAGATGCTCAGATACAGGCGCTGGGACAGGCGGGTGAGCACCTGGATGCCCGCCAGACTGTTGCCCTTCTGGTCCAGGGCGGGGGAGTAGATGCCGATGCCCATTTTGGTGGGGACCACGGCCATGATGCCGCCCCCCACCCCGCTCTTGGCGGGGACCCCCACGTTGACGGCGAAGTCCCCGGAGCCGTCGTACATGCCGCAGGTCATGAGGACGGCGTTCACATAGTGGGCGTACCGCCCGGGGAAGAGGCGCTGGTCACTCTGGGCCGGTTTGCCCCGGTTGGCCAGGGTGAAGCCGATCCGGGCCAGGTCCCGGCTGTTCACCGAGATGGAGCAGCACTTGAAATAGCAGTCCAGCACCTGCTCCACGTCGTCCTCCAGCATCCCGTAGGTCTGGAGCAGATAGGCCAGGGCCCGGTTCTTGCTGCCGGTGCGCCGCTCGGACTGGTACACCGCCTCGTCCAGGGCGATGTCCGGGTCGCCGGCCAGGGTGCGCACCAGCTCCAGCAGCCGCTGATACCGGTGCTCATAGCTCTCCCCCCGGATCAGGCTGCACATGGCGATGGCCCCCATGTTCACCATGGGGTTCAGGTGGTCGCTGAGCAGGGTCTGGTCGGTCATATTGATCGCGTCGAAGGGCTTGCCCGTGGCCTCCACCCCCACCCGGGAGCGGACGTACTCCTCCCCGTTGTCCATCAGGGCCAGGAGCAGCAGCATGGGCTTGACCACGCTCTGGATGGTGAATCGCTTCTCCGCGTCCCCCGCCTGATAGTGCCGCCCGTCGCTGCACTGCACGCAGATGCCCAGGCCGGCGGGGTCGCTCTTGGCCAGCTCGGGGATGTAGGAGGCCACCTTCCCCTCCCGGGTGAAGGGCCGGCACTCCTCCAGCAGCTGCTCCAGCAGTTCTTCCATAGTCTCTGCCTCCTATGTGGTTCTCTCATCCGGCGATAACCGGTTTCGTTCGGTCCCCCCATTGTACCCAAGGGGACCGGCCTTGTCAACCGGGCGGGCGCACAGTGTGCACCCCTGCAAGCAACAACGGACGGAGCGCGTAAGCGATACCCCCTCATCCGTCACCGCCTGCGGCGGTGGCACCTTCCCCTGAAGGGGAAGGCAAAGGGCGCGCCGAGTCGTCGCGCCCCACGCAGATGGGGCGTTGTCCGCAGGGGCGCCCTCCGGGCGCCCGCGGGCGGCCACACGGGGCCGCCCCTACGAAAATTTCGACCCGTCCATCCTCATAGGAGCGCCCCCCAAATTCTCAATTCTCAATTATCAATTCCTAACTCCTTCGTCGTCACAAGCTCCATACGCCCCAGGGCGGTCTCTCTTGGCCCTTTGGGCCAATTCACCTTCTCGTTCGCTTCCGCCTGACGACGAAAGCTCACTCATTCCGCTACCCCGACTCTCCCCACCGAACCCGCGACTGTCGCCGCTGGGCTTCGGCGGGGTCTCCAAAAATAATTCCTAACTCCTAATTCCTAATTCTATCTCCTATCTCAACTCTTCACTCTCTAACTCTCTACTCTCTTCCCGAAAGGCGGTGCTCTCCATGACTCCTCCCAAAACGCCCTTTGCCACCTCCCTGTCCGGCTCGGCCCGGACCACCCGGCTGCGGCTGCTGCGCATCTTCCGGGGGCCCCGGAAGGGGCCGCCCGCCCCGCTGGTCGTCCTGATCCTTCTGGCCGCTCTGGTCTGCGCCGGACTGGTGTCCTGTCAGATCGGCGCGGACACCTCTTCCGACAGCGGCCTCGTCTTTACCGACCAGGGAGAGGACACCCAGACGGTACTGGCCGCCCTGGCCCCCTATGCCCAGGGGGTGGATCACACCGGCGGCCTCAGAGGCGAGCTGCTGGCCGTTCTGGGGGACGGCCCCAGCCTGGCCGCCGCCTGTTTCCATGACTACTACCCCCACTACACCCTGGTGATCGCCGCCCTGGACGAGGAGGGCGCGGTGACCGGAGACCCCTATGTGGTCAACGGGACCAAGGGCCGCCCCTGGGTCCAGGTCCTGTCCGACAGCGACGGAGAAACTCTGGTCTACACCGCCAACAGCTCCGGCCGGGCATCCTGGGGGGAGGCCGGAGCGGTTACCCTGGAGGGAACCGCCCTCACCTGGACCTGGCCGGTGGAGGGGGACATCCGGGACGCGGACCTGTACGACCTGAGCGTCGAGTACGCCCGCTTCTGGCAGGGGCGCAAGGCCCTGCTGACCCCCGGAGGGGTGGAGCTGTTTTCCGAGGACCCGGAGTTCAGCCCCTATCAGGACGACCCGTCCGGCCAGTGGCAGGACCCGGAGCGGGTGCTCCTGGGCTCCGCCCCCGGGGATGACCTGCCGGAGGAGGTCTGGACCGGGGCCCGGGCCTGGCTGGAGGCTCTCCAGACACCGGACGAGTCCTCCTATGACACCGCCCTGTGGCAGATCGTCTCCCTCGTCCCGGGGAACGGGCGGAACGTCTATGAATTGGAGGCCCGGGCGGACGACGGCTCGGCCCAGCTATCCGCCGCCCTCACCCTGGACGGCGGGACGGTGACGGGAGCCGACTGGGATCTCCAGCCCGCCCCAGCTGACCCCGCCGATCAGGAGCCCGGCCCCGACGGAGTGACCCCCGACGAGCGCGCCGCCCTGCTGGAGGCCCTGGCGGCGGAGTACACCATGCTCTGGGAGGAGGGGGACGCCCCCTATCTGCTCCTGTGTCAGCCCTGGGGGGACGACCTGCTCATCGGGGCGGCCCGCCACACCGGCCGTTATGGGGACGATCTGCTCATCGGGGTGATGGACCGGGCCAGCGGCCGGCTCACCGGGCCGGCCTATCAGTGGGCCCCCGAGGACAGCGCCCATCAGGTGCTCTCTTTTCAACAGGACGGGACCCCCTACCTGGCCTATGTCAGCAGCGGGATGCACCAGGGCTTCACCTATGGCCAGGCGGGGCTGCTCCGCTTTGAGGGGGACGGCTTCACCTGGGTCTGGCCGGTGGAGGGGGACATCCGGGACGAAACCTCCCAGGCCTATCAGGACTATCGGGCCTTCTGGGAGAGCCCCGAGCAGATGCCTGTTCTCGCCCCCGGGGGCTTTGATCTGTTCACCCTCCACCCCTCCGGCGGCGGGCCGGCAGGGCCGGAGTGGGCCTACGCCGGCCGGGTCTCCCTGTGGCCAGACCCAGTGGATGAGCTGCCAGACGGGGTGTACGACGGGGTGCGAACCTGGCTGGAGGCCTTCTCCCAGGGCGGCCGCAACCCCTGGAACCGGGTAAACTCCTCCGGCGACTGGCAGATCCTGTCCCTCACCCCCCTGGAGGGGGACTATGGCCAGGAGGCGGGACAGGGTGCCTATCGCCTGGAGGCCAAGGGGACCGGGGAATACCTGGACAGCTCGTCGGTCCACACCCTCACCGCCGAGCTGCTGGTGGACCAGGGAACCGGGCAGGTGGTCCATGCCCCGAAGGTCACCATGGCCCACAACGGGCAGTCCCAGCAGTGGCTGGACCTGGGCGCCGCCATGGTGGACGGCATCCCCCTGGCAGTGGAAGAATCCGTGGACACCGACGTCTCCCCCTTCCTGTCCGACCCCTGGGAGGGCCTGCTGCCGGAGCAGCGGACGCAGCTGGCGGCCCTCACTCCGGGCGACCTGCCCTCGGACGTCACCTATCCCTCCGGCGAGCTGGACCATCTGGAAAACCCCTCCCTCCTGCTGCTGGCCCAGGACGAGGCGGCGGATGTGGCCCTGTACGGGGCAGTGACCTGGGAGGGCTGGCCCCAACAGCCCGTGGCCGCCGGCGCCGGCGGCATCCGCACGGCGGGGCTGCTCCTGCGGGCGGGGGAACGGACCGTCTGGCTGCCCGTCAACTGGTCGGCGGACGCCTGGGACGGCGATGTCCCCAGCCTGTGGACCGGGGACTACGACGGGGACGGCCGGCTGGAGGCCGCCGTCTCCGCCCGATATGAGCACGGCAGCAACCTGTCCCCCCACTCCCTGGTCATCGTGGAGCTGGACACCCTCACCTACTCCACCCCCGACCTGTCCCTGGACGGACAGGTCACCGCCTCCTGCGCCGACGGGGGGCTCTCCGTCACCGCCCAGGGGGAGACCTACACCGCCGATCTGACCCAGGCGGCGGGCGGCGATCCGGCGGACATGCTGGCAGCCAACGGAAACCGGCTGACCTACGGCAGCCGCACCAACTTTACGAGCTGGGAGGATACCGTGCGCTTCACCGCCCTGCTCCACGCCGCCCCCATGGTCACCCCCGTGGGCATCACCGCCTGCCTCGTCTGGGAGGACGGGGCCTACCGGCTGGGGGAGGTCTATCTCCTCAGCCAGTCCGGGGCCGAGTTCGCGCTGGGTTCCTGAAGGGAGCACCCACCCGAATGGTTCCCCCTTCAGCATCCGAATTTTCCCCTTGCATTAGCGCGGAAAAGAGGGTATACTGTTCTCGAGAGCGGGGCCGGGACACTCCTCCCGGTCAGTCCCGCCGGCCGGGGGCCGGCAGAAAATCTGACATTTAGGAGGACCTGATATGAAAGTAGCAGTCTTCGGCGCGGGCACCATGGGCAGCGGTATTGCCCAGATTTTCGCCGCCAAGGGGCACACCGTCCTGCTCTACGCCAGCAGCAAGCAGTCCGCCCAGCGGCACAAGGATGATCTGGGAAAGTCCCTGCAGAAGCGGGTGGATAAGGGCAAGATGGCCCAGGAGGCCAAGGACGCCATTCTGGACCACATTCTGGTGGAGGACGAGTCCGCCGCCGGCGACGCGGACCTGGTCATCGAGTGCATCAAGGAGGACATGGCCGCCAAGAAGGAGCTGCTCTCCCGCCTGGACAAGGAGTGCAAGCCGGAGACCATCTTCGCCTCCAACACCTCCTCCCTGCCCATCACCGACATGGCCCGGGG
>CALWVX010000057.1 GCA_944385065.1 uncultured Oscillospiraceae bacterium
ACCTCCGGCCTGCGCATCTCGGTGGGCAAGAACAACAGCCAGAACGACCTGCTCACCTGCAAGCTGGCGGGCAAGGGGGATATCTGGTTCCACACCCAGAAGATCCACGGCTCCCACGTGATTTTGTGGACCGAGGGGCGTCAGCCCGACCTGCAGAGCCTGAACGAGGCCGCCGCCCTGGCCGCCTGGTTCTCCCAGGCCCGGGACAGCGGCAAGGTGCCGGTGGACTATACCCCCGTGCGCTATGTGAAAAAGCCCGGCGGCGCCCGGCCGGGCATGGTGGTCTACACCACCTATGAGACCGCCTGGGTGGCCCCCGACGGGGAGCTGGCAAAAAAGCTGCGGGTGAAATAACTTTCTATTGACAATATAGAACATTTGTTTTATAATTCCGCCAAAGGAGGTTTGGCCATGGCATTCGATTTCAAGAAGGAGTACAAGGAGTTCTATCTCCCCAAAAACCGCCCTGAGATCGTCACCGTCCCTCCGGCCAACTACATCGCGGTCCGGGGGCAGGGCGACCCCAATGTGCCCGACGGCGCCTATCAGCAGGCCATCGGCATTCTGTACGCCGTGGCGTATACGCTGAAAATGAGTTATAAAACCGACCACCGCATCGAGGGCTTTTTCGACTATGTGGTCCCCCCTCTGGAGGGCTTCTGGGAGCAG
This sequence comes from uncultured Oscillospiraceae bacterium, assembly GCA_944385065.1. Classification (GTDB taxonomy): domain Bacteria; phylum Bacillota; class Clostridia; order Oscillospirales; family Oscillospiraceae; genus Lawsonibacter. Next base: position 670 of record CALWVX010000057.1, read on the forward strand.
GAGGGCGCGAACGGGATCGACTACTCCGACAAGAGCGCGTTCCGCTGGATTTCCGTCATCCGTCTGCCCGATTTTGTGACGGAAGCGGATTTCCGCTGGGCGGTGGAGATCGCCTCGGCCAAGAAAAAGCTGGACTGCTCCCCGGCGGAATTTCTCACTGTGGACGAGGGGCTGTGTGTGCAGATGATGCACCTGGGCCCCTTTGACGACGAGCCCGCCTCGGTGGCCCAGATGGACGCCTATCTCGCCCGACAGGGCTATGAAAACGACCTGTCCCCCCTCCGGCTCCACCACGAGATCTACCTGTCCGACGCCCGAAAGGTCCCGCCGGAAAAATGGAGAACCGTGATCCGCCACCCCATCCGTAAACTGCCATAAGAGCGACAGCCGCCCCGTTGGGGCGGCTGTCGTTATGTAAACTCATCCTCGTGTTCCCGGAAGAACTCATAGTAGGCCCGCACATGGGGGAGCTGAGTCCAGGGACGGACCCCCACCGGGTCCCCGTCCAGATCGTAGACCCTGGCCCCCCGGATGGACAGCAGGAAGGGCGAGTGGGTGGCGATGACGAACTGGCACCGGTAGAACCGGGCCGAGTCCTCCAGAAACTGCTTCAGCTCCAGCTGGAGCCGGGGGGAGAGGCTGTTCTCCGGCTCATCCAGCAGATAGAGGCCCCCCTCCCCGATCTCCCGGGTGAAGAAGAGGAAGGCGCTCTCCCCGTTGGACTTGCCGGGTACGTCGTTCATCACCCGGTCCCGCACATAGCGGGAGCCAGACTTGCGCTGGGCGTCCACCACCTGCCGCAGACGGTCCACGTCCTCCAGAGACCGCATCTGAAAGCTGGCGTACCGGGCGTCGGCGTACTCCTCCAGCAGCTCCCGCCGCCGGTGCTCGATCCCCTCGTTCATGTACCGGAAGTCCAGCAGATAGTCGAACACGTCGTCGCTGGTGATGACCCGGCTGCTCTCCCGCACCTCCCGCCGGAAGGCCGGGGCGGTCTCGGCCCGGCACAGGTCCAGATACCGCTCAAAAAAGGAGCTCCGGTTGAACACCGCCCCCCGGCGCAGCCCCAGCTTCTCCCCCATGAGATTCAAAATGGTCGTCTTGCCGCTGCCGTTCCCCCCGCACAGAATGGTGACGGGCTCAAACTGAAACAGCGGCAGCTCCCGGCTGAGGAAAATGCCGAAGGGGTAGCGGCTGGTGTAGCAGGTGCGCTTGTTCTCCCTGTCCCCGGCCAGGAAATTGGTCTCCGCCGACAGGCCCGGCAGAGCAAAACTTTGCAGATAAACCATGCTGCCTCCCGATTGTCACCCTCCCCGTTTTATGGTACACTGACGGTGAGGTGAGTGATATGACTTCTCTGATTACCGAAGATACCCGCATTTACGCCCTGGACGACGGGGGAAAACTGATCGCCGAGATCACCTTCCCCATGACTCAACCGGGGGTCTATACCATCGACCACACCTTTGTGGACGCCTCCCTGCGGGGACAGGGGATGGCGGACAGGCTGGTGCGCGCCGCCCTGGAGCAGATCAGCGCCCTGGGGGGACGGCCCGCCGCCACCTGCTCCTACGCTCTCTCCTGGCTGGAGAAGCACCCGGACCGGACCTGAGCACGGCCCCCAGCCGAAAGAGACACGGCCCCCGTCCAAATGAGACACGGTTCCCGTCCAAATGAGACACGGCCGCCCGCTTCGCGGGCGGCCGTGCTTTTTATTCCTTGCTGCTGATGTACCGGTCGATGGACTTGGCGGCGGACTTGCCCGCCCCCATGGCCAGAATCACGGTGGCGGCGCCGATGGCGGCGTCTCCCCCGGCAAAGATGTTGGGACAGGAGGTGCAGCCCCCCTCGTCGGCGGCCACACAGCCCTTCCGGGTCTTTTCCAGGCCGGGGGTGCCCTCATAGCTCATGGGGTTGGGGGAGGTGCCCAGGGCCATGATGACGGTGTCCACCTCCATCTGGAACTCGCTGCCCGGGATGACCACCGGGCGGCGGCGGCCGGAGTCGTCGGGCTCACCCAGCTCCATGCGCACGCAGGTGACGGACTGGACGTGGCCGGTCTCGTCCCCCTCGATGGAGATCGGGTTGGTGAGGAAGTCGAAGATGATGCCCTCCTCCTTGGCGTGGTGGATCTCCTCCAGCCGGGCGGGCAGCTCGGCCTCGGAGCGGCGGTAGACGATGTGGACCTCGGCCCCCATGCGCCGGGCGCAGCGGGCCGCGTCCATGGCCACGTTGCCGCCTCCCACCACGGCCACCTTCTTCCCGTGGAGGATGGGGGTCTCGCTGTCGGGGCGATAGGCCTTCATCAGGTTGATCCGGGTCAGGTACTCGTTGGCGGAGTAGACGCCCACCAGCCCCTCTCCGGGGATCTTCATGAACATGGGCAGGCCGGCCCCCGAGCCGATGAACACCGCCTCATAGCCCCGCTCAAACAACTCAGGGATGGTGAGCACCTTGCCGATGACCATGTTCAGCTCGATGTCCACCCCCATCTTCTCCAGGTTGGACACCTCCCGGGCCACGATGGCCTTGGGCAGGCGGAACTCGGGGATGCCGTAGGTGAGCACGCCGCCGGCGGTGTGGAACGCCTCGAACACCGAGACCTCATAGCCCATCCGGGCCAGCTCGCCGGCACAGGTCAGGCCGGCGGGGCCGGAGCCGATGACGGCCACCTTGTGCCCGTTTTTGGGGGCGGTGGCCACGTTGGCCAGGCCGTGCTCCGCCGCCCAGTCCGCCACAAAGCGCTCGATGCGGCCGATGGCCACCGGCTCGCCCTTGATGCCCCGGACGCAGACCCCCTCGCACTGGGTCTCCTGGGGGCAGACCCGGCCGGAAATGGCGGGCAGGGCGTTGGCGTCGGACAGCAGCTGATAGGCGCCGGCCAGATCCCCCTCGGCCACCTTGCCGATGAAGACGGGGATGGGGATGCCCACCGGGCAGCCGCCGATGCAGGGCTTGTGCTTGCAGTTGAGGCACCGTTTCGCCTCGTTCTGGGCCTGCTCCAGGGTATAGCCCAGCGCCACCTCCTGGAAGTTGCCGGCGCGGACCTGGGGGTCCTGCTCAGGCATGGGAGTCTTGTTCATCTGCATGTTAGCCATTCATGGCACCTCCTCCCAGCCGGCACAGGTGCTTCTCCCTGGACCGGGCCTCAAAGTCCTTGTAGGTGTTGTTGCGGGCAATGACCTCGTCAAAGTCCACCTGATGGCCGTCGAAATCGGGGCCGTCCACACAGGCGAACTTCACCTCTCCCCCCACGTTCAGCCGGCAGCAGCCGCACATGCCGGTGCCGTCGATCATGATGGGGTTCATGCTCACGGTGGTGGGGATGTTGTGCCGCTCCGTCAGCTTGCAGGCAAACTTCATCATCATCAGCGGGCCGATGGCGAACACATGGTCATAGTGGACCCCGCTGTTGATCAGCTCCTCCAGCTTGCCGGTGACAAAGCCGTGATAGCCGTAGCTGCCGTCGTCGGTGCAGATGTACAGATCGGTGCAGGCCTGCCCCATCTCCTCCTCCAGAATGACGATGTCCTTCGTCTTGAAGCCGCCGATCAGGTCCACCCGGTTCCCCGCCTGGTGCAGGGCGCGGGCCACCGGCAGGGCGATGGCGCAGCCCAGGCCGCCGCCCAGCACGGCCACCCGGCCCAGGTCCTCCACCTCGGTGGGCCGTCCCAGCGGGCCCACAAAGTCGTGCAGGCAGTCCCCCTCGTTCAGTCCGTCCAGCGCCAGGGTGGTGCCCCCGATCTTCTGGTAAATCACCGTGACCAGTCCGTCCCGGGCGCTGGAGATGGTCAGCGGAATCCGCTCGCCCTCCTCGTCCACCCGCAGGATGATGAACTGCCCCGCCCTGGCCTTGTCGGCCACCAGCGGCGCGTACACCGAGATCTGACTGATCTCCGGCGTCAGCACCCGCTTGTTCACGATCTCGTACTTCTTCACTTGCTTTTCTCCTCCTCGATTGCCGGTCCGCCGGAGACAACTCCCGCAGAAGGCGGCGCGATGATATGAAAACGCGGGTCGCCCGCGCGTTTTGCCGAATTACCAGCCCCGGTGCCTGCGCCTGTGCCGGCGCAGCAGGGCCCGGACCAGAACCGTGATCCCGGCCGCCGCCAGAACCAGCACCGCCAGCGCGGCCAGGGTGGGCCACCCGGGACTGCGCAGCAGCTGGATCGGATTCCAGCTGTCGCTGACCGTCTTGCGCCCGTCCGGCCGGGCGTAGTGCTCCGGCAGCCCGTCCTCCCCGAAGCTCTGCAGATAGGCGGCCAGAGCGTACCACTCCTTGACCTCGTTCCCGCCGCCGTCATAGACCACGCACTGGGAGAAGTCGTCAATGGGCTCTCCCGCCGCGTTCTTGGGGGTCAGGGAGATCAGGCCGAAGGACCTGTCCTCCACAGTGGTGAGCATCTGGGCCAGATACATCCCCGTGACCACCTGATAGAGGGCCTCGTCGTCAATCTCCTCCCGGAAGCGCTCCCCCTCATAGGCCCGGTAGAGGTCGGCCTCATAGACCCGGTCAAAGATCATCCGGTGGGGATTGAAGGCGTACTCCAGCCCCGAGAGATACAGCTGGGCCTCGGGCATGAGGGGAGTCACCGAGGCGTCGATCTCGGCCACCGCCTTCAGTTCGGCCCCGGTGAGATAACAGGTCACCAGGGGATAGCCGGAGGTGCCGTCCTCCCCCACCCCCATGGACAGCACGTCAAAGGCCTGGGAGGTGGTGAGCGCCCCGGCGGGCAGAGGAGCGCGCAGCACTCCGTCGGCGGTGATGGCCACAATGGGGCCGCCGCTCCCCTCCTGAAGGCCCTCCATCATCCAGCGGAAGGCGTCGGCCGTCAGCTCCCCCAGGGCGCTGCCCGCCTGCACCCCCGACTGGGGGGTGGGCAGGGAAAAGCCGCTGGTGGTGAGCACCTGGTCATAGGTCAGGCCGTACCGCCCCAGATAGGCGGCCTCCACCTGCTCCTTCCACTGCTCCACCAGGGCGGCAATCTCCCGGTCCTCGGGGAGGCTCTCATCAATGGGGGTCAGGTGGTAGTCCACCAGCTCCTTCTCCCCGCCCGGGGTCCAGGACAGGGTGATGGACCCCAGGTTCTGGCAGTAGGCCCCGGCGGAGACAATATAGGTGTCTCCGGACACAATGGGCTGGGTCAGGGTGGTGTGGCTGTGGCCCGAGATGATCAGGTCGATCCCCTCCACCGCCTCGGCCAGCTGCTCGTCCTCGGAGAGCTTTTTTCTCTCGTTGGTTCCGCTGTGGGACAGGCAGATGATGAACTGCGCCCCCTGCTCCCGGAGGGCGTCCACGCACCGCTGGGCGCTCTCCGCCGGGTCGGCCAGGGCAAACCCGGAGTCGGGAGCGTATTCATGGGACTGCTCTCCCATCAGCCCGAAAATCCCGTATGTCACGCCTCCCCGCTCCAGCAGCAGATACGACCGCGTCCCATAGGCGGACATGGCCCTTCGGATGTCCAGGCCGTCCGGGTTGTCCGGGGCCGGCGCGTAGTTGGCCATGAGCAGGGCGGGCAGGGGGTCCCCGCTCTGGACGGCGGAGGCGAGCATCTGGGCAAAGCCGGTCCCCCTGTGGTCAAACTCATGGTTCCCCGCGGTGACCGCGTCATAGCCCATGGCCCCCATGGTGCGCAGCTCCGGGGCCTGAGTGGTGTACAGCGTATGGATGAGGGAGCCCACGGAAAAGTCCCCTGCGTCCAGGGTCAGGGCGTCGGGATGCTCCGCCCGCTCCCGCTCCAGAGCCGTCATCAGCCGGGCGTATCCCCCCGTCTCGCCCCCCGCCCCGTCGCTCTGGGGCAGGAAGTGGGAGTGCAGGTCGTGGGTAAAGAGCACCGTGGTGGTGTAAGTCTCGCTGGCGGCCCCCGCCGGCAGGGCCAGCAGGGCGCACAGCGCCATGGTCAGCAGAACAAGTCCGGCCAGTCTGCTTTTCAGCCGCACAGGACCGCCTCCTCTCTGTTTTTTTGGCTGCCGTTCTTATCGAATCAAATCGTGCTGCACCGGGCGGTAGAACAGGTCCCGGATTTCCTCCGGACGGTCGGTCCGGCCCAGCACCCACATGAGCTTGGCCGCGGCCGCCTCCAGCGTCATATTGTAGGTCTCGATCAGCTGGAACTTCTCCTTGACCTGCTGCCCCACCTGATAGACCGACATGTCGCTCCCCTCATAGGGGACCTGGGTCATCATGACGATGGTCCGGCCCGCCTCCAGCCACTCCCCGATGGCCTGGGCCAGAGGGCCGCTGTCCCCGCCGGGCAGGCCGCCCACGCCGAAGGACTGGAGGATCAGCGCCTGATAGCTGTCCTTCAGCAGCCGCAGCCCCTCCGCCCCCATGCCGGGGATCAGCGTGAGCAGCAGCACCCGGTCCTCCAGGCGGTGATAGAAGGCGGGCACGGCCCCCTCCTCATAGTGCCGGCAGGCCAGATAGCGGATCAGCCGCCCGTCCCGGATCACCGCCGCCTCGGGGTAGTCCACGCTGGAAAAGGCGTTATAGCTCTTGCTGCGCTCTTTTCTGGCCCGGGTCCCCAGAATGACCCGGCCGTCAAAGACCAGACTCACCTCATGGGAGTCCCCGTCGGCGGCATAGAGAAAGCTGTCGTACAGATTCCGCCGGGCGTCGGTGTCGTCCAGGCAGATGGACTTCTGGGACCCGGTGATCACAATGGGCTTGGGGGAGTCCTGAATGAGATAGGACAGGGCCGCGGCGGTATAGGCCATGGTGTCGGTGCCGTGGGTGATGACAAAGCCGTCATAGGCCCCGTAATTTCGCTCAATGGCGGCGGCCATCTCCAGCCAGTGGCCGGGGCCGATGTTGGTGCTGTCCAGATTCATCAGCTGGACGGCCTCCACCCGGCACAGCTCCCCCAGCCGGGGGGCATAGCTTAAAATCTCCTCGGACGTGATGGCCGGGCTCAGCCCCTGCCCGCTCTCCCGGGAGGCGATGGTCCCGCCGGTGGCCAGCATCAGAATCCGTCTCATCGCAGCCTCCTCCGCCCCGCCCTTACAGGAAGGTCTCCACCGGCCGGGGCTGGGAGAACTTCTCGGTCAGCCGGGCGGCCAGGGCGGCGGAGTTATAGCCCAGCGCCCCCACGGGACAGTGGGCCACGCAGGCCATGCAGCTGATGCACTTCTTGTCGTCCCACAGCAGGCTCTGCCGGTCCATGGCCCCGGTGGGGCAGACCTGGGCGCAGAAGCCGCACCCCAGGCAGATGTCCCAGTCCCGGTCCTTCTTCACCGGCACAGCCGCCCTGGGGGCGGGGCTGGGATTGCCGGGGACCTGGGCCTCGGCCCAGTCCGGCCGGGCCAGCTTCTCCCGCACCTGCCGGGCAAAATCGGTCAGCACCGCCAGGTCCGCCTGGTCGGGCCGGCAGACTCCCAGGGTGGGGGCGAAGATATGGGGGGTGACCACCGCGGCCGCCCCCGCGCAGCGAAAGCCCCGCTCCCCCATCAGCCGCTTCATCTGGGCCAGGGCGTCGTCATAGTGGCGGTTGCCGTAGGCGGCCACCAGCACGCAGGGGGTATCCTCCCCCTCCCAGCCGTCCAGCAGGCCGGGCACCGCCGGAATCTGCCCGGCGTAGACGGGCAGGGCCAGCACCAGCAGGTCCTCCCGCCCCAGCTTCCGCCCCTGTCGGTCCGGCCCGGTGATCTCCACCAGCTCCGCCCCCTCCTGAAACAGGCCGCACACGGCCTCCAGCGCCCGTTTGGTGCCCCCGGTGGGACTGAAAAACGCTCCTGTCACACCCATGATACTGCTCCTCCCTTTTTTCCTTGTCACAGACACTGAAGATACTTTCCGTACAGCGTCATGGACAGCTCATCTCCGATGGCGTGGACCTGATCCTCGGTGATCCAGCCCTCGTACAGGGCCAGCTCCTCCAGACAGCCCACATAGCGCCCGGTGGCGTCCTGAATCTTCTGGATCGTCTTGCCCGCCTCCAGCAGGCTGTCCGCCGTCCCCGCGTCCAGCCAGGTGAAATTCTTTTCCAGGGGGATCACCTGCAGCTGGCCCCGGCGCAGATACTCCAGGTTCACATCGGTGATCTCCAGCTCCCCCCGGGCGGAGGGCTTCAGATGCCGGGCGATCTCCATCACCTGGTGGTCATAGAAATAAAGGCCGGGGATGATATAGTTGCTCTTGGGATAGCGGGGCTTCTCCTCGATGGAGATGGCCCGGCCGTCCCGGTCGAACTCCACCACGCCGAAGGGGCGGGGATCCTCCACCCAATAGCCGAACACGGTGGCCCCCCGGTCGTTGGCCGCCGCCCGCTTCAGGGTGGCCCCCAGAGTGGGGGCGTAGAAGATATTATCCCCCAACACCAGACAGACCCGGTCTCCGTCCACAAATTCCCGGCCGATCAGCAGCGCGTCGGCAATGCCCCGGGCCACCGGCTGCTCGGCATAGGAGATCTTCAGCCCGTACTGCTCCCCCCGGCCCAGCAGGGCCTGGAAGGTCTGGGTCTCCCCCGGCGGGACGATCACCAGAATCTCCGAGATGCCCGCCTGCATCAGGATGGCGATGGGGTAGTAAATCAGCGGCTTGTCATAAACCGGCAGAAGGGGCTTGCACACCGGCTTGGTCATCGGATACAGTCGGGTCCCTTTTCCGGCCGCCAGAACGATCCCTTTCATACAACGCATCCTCCCCGCAGAATGATTTTGGTTGGATCGTTTTATTTTAGCATGGAATCAGGGCCTTTTCAAGAAAAAATAAAAGCGGGGGCGCGGCTCCCGCCCATCAAAAATCCGGCCCCTCCGCACAGGGAGGGGCCGGAATCTCGTCGGGTCTGGGGCAATCAGCCCAGGGTGACCAGCAGGTCGTCGGTGTTGACGGTGGAGCCCACCACGGCGGAGATGGCCTTGACGGTGCCGTCCACGGGGGCGGACACCTCGATCTCCATCTT
>CALWVX010000058.1 GCA_944385065.1 uncultured Oscillospiraceae bacterium
GAGACCTGGCAGGTGGTGACCACCGTGCGCCAGGACGTGCTCCACGGCCTGATCAGCAAGGAGTCCCCCATGGGCTCGGCCCTGCTGGGGAAGAAGGTGGGCGACCGCTTTTTCGTCCAGGTGAACCCCGACTACGGTTACTACGCCCAGGTCCGGTCCATCCAGAAGGGAGAGGACGACGGCTCCGTCGCCCTGAACCGGTATTGAAGAATAACATCCGCATATTTCAGGCCCATTTATGCGGAGACGTGCGGCAGTTGATGTGATAAGATAGCGGGGAAGCTGGGGCCGTCCCGCAGCTGGAAGGGCGGAAACGGCCCGAAACAACTTTGCTGAAAATCGGATGAAAAGGGGATTATAGCCATGGCAATCCAGAACATTTTTGTAGTGGGCGCCGGCCTGATGGGCAGCGGCATCGCCCAGACCGCCGCCGTCAACGGCTACAACGTGGTCATCAACGACCAGAGCAAGGCCGCCCTGGACCGGGCCGTCGCGGGCATTGAGAAGGCCCTGGCCCGGGAGGTGGAGAAGGAGCGCATGACCCAGCAGGCCAAGGAGGAGGCCCTGGCCCGCCTGTCCACCGACGACACCATGGAGGGCGCCAGAAACGCCGACCTGGTCATCGAGGCCATTTATGAGAACCTGGAGGCCAAGCAGGCCGTGTTCACCAAGCTGGAGGAGATCTGCCCCCCGGAGACCATCTTTGCCTCCAACACCTCCTCCATCTCCCTGACCGCCCTGGCCGCCGCCACCAAGCGCCCCTCCCGGGTGGTGGGCATGCACTTCTTCTCCCCCGTGCCCAAGATGCGCCTGTGCGAGGTGATTTTCGGCCTGCTCACCGCTCAGGACGTGCTGTACGCCATCAAGGAAGTGGGCCAGAAGATGGGCAAGACCATGATCCTGGCCGACGACAAGCCGGGCTTCATCGTCAACCGGGCCCTGCTGCCCATGCTCAACGAGGCCTGTGTCATTGTGGGTTCCTTCATCGGCACGGTGGAGGATGTGGACAACGGCATGAAGCTGGGCTGCAACCACCCCATGGGCCCCCTGGAGCTGGCCGACATGATCGGCCTGGACATCCTGCTCAACGTGATGACCGTGCTGTCCAAGGAGTACGGAGAGAAGTATCACCCCTCCCTGCTGCTGCGCAAGATGGTCACCGCCGGCTTCCTGGGCCGCAAGAGCGGCGCCGGCTTCTACATCTATCAGAACGGCAAGAAGATGGGGGTCAACCCCGCCCTGACGCAGGGGCACAAGCTGTAAGACAGTCGGTTCCACCCGTCCCGGTCCCGCACAGAAAGTGCGGGACCGTTTTTCATGGCGGCCCGGCTGTATGAAAAGGCGGGATTCCGCTTTGTGTCCACAGTGAACATGTTCTATGAGGACACGGGCTGGGCGGATTTCCGGCTCTGTGAATCCGACCTGGAAAAAGTGGTTGACAAAGCGGAAAAACCTGATATAATCAACCGGTAAAATTACATAGCCTTATCAAGAGTGGCGGAGGGACCGGCCCTGTGAAGCCACGGCAACCTGCCTTTGGGCAAGGTGCCAAGTCCGGCGGTAGACGTATCGCAAGATGAGGATGCAGACCATCACGACGCTCCGCCTGTCCGGCGGGGCGCTTTTCATCCTCCCGAAGAAAGAAAGGAATGAGCGGCATGGCAAAAAGACTCTTCACCTCCGAGTCCGTCACGGAGGGACATCCCGACAAAATCTGCGACCAGATCTCCGACGCGGTTCTGGACGCCATTCTGGAGCAGGACCCCCAGGCCCGGGTGGCCTGCGAGACCACGGTGACCACCGGACTGGTCCATGTGATGGGGGAGATCACCACCTCCTGCTATGTGGACATCCCCAAGATCGCCCGGCAGGTGGTGCGGGAGATCGGCTATGACCGGGCCAAGTTCGGCTTTGACTGCGACACCTGCGCCGTCCTCACCTCCATTGACGAGCAGTCCCCCGACATCGCCATGGGGGTGGACAAGTGCCTGGAGGTCAAGGAGGGGGAGCAGGACGACGGTCTGGACAACGGAGCCGGGGATCAGGGCATGATGTTCGGCTACGCCTGCGACGAGACCCCCGAGCTCATGCCCCTGCCCATCTCTCTGGCCCACAGGCTGGCCCGCCGCCTGACCCAGGTGCGCAAGGAGGGGCTGGTGGACTATCTGCGCCCCGACGGCAAGACCCAGGTGACGGTGGAGTACGGCGAGGACGGGAAGCCCCTGCGCATCGACGCGGTGGTGCTGTCCACCCAGCACGGACCGGAGGCCGCGCTGGAGCAGATCCGGAAGGATATGATCGACCTGGTTATCCGGCCCACCATCCCCGCCGGACTGATGGACGGGGAGACCAAGATCTATGTCAACCCCACCGGCCGCTTTGTGGTGGGCGGGCCCCAGGGGGACTCGGGCCTCACCGGCCGGAAGATCATCGTGGACACCTACGGCGGCAGCGCCCCCCACGGGGGCGGGGCCTTCTCCGGCAAGGACCCCACCAAGGTGGACCGCTCGGCGGCCTACGCCGCCCGGTGGGTGGCCAAGAACGTGGTGGCCGCCGGACTGGCCGCCCGCTGCCAGGTGCAGCTGGCCTATGCCATCGGAGTGGCCCGGCCCGTCTCGGTGCGGGTGGACACCTTCGGCACCGGGACGGTGGACGACGGGGCGCTGGAGCAGGCGGTGGAGCAGGTCTTTGACCTGCGGCCCGCCGCCATCATCCGGGACCTGGGCCTGCGCCGGCCCATCTACCGGCAGCTGGCCGCCTACGGCCACTTCGGCCGGGACGACCTGGACCTGCCCTGGGAGCGGACAGACCGCATGGAGCAGCTGCGGGCGGCGGTGAAATAAATCAATCTGAGAGAGCATAAAGGCGGGCCGCGTGATGCGGCCCGCCTGATTTTTTAGGGGGCGATTCCAGGACGTTTTCTCTCCTCCAGTCAGCCTTGCGGCTGATAGCCCCCTCTGACGAGGAGGCCGGGGAGAATGACCCTCTGGAAAAGCCTCCCGCTGACGAGGGAGGTGGCATTTGCGAAGCAAATGACGGAGGGAGAGACCGGGCGCATCAGGTGTTCCCGCAGGCAGCTGCACGGGGCCGCCGCTGGGCTTCGGCGGGGGCCCTAAAACTCCTATCTCCTTCGTCGTCGCAAGCTCCATATCATTCACCTCGCCCAGATTGGGCAAGGTTCACTCATTTCGCTGCTCCGACTCTCCCCACCGAACCCACGGCTGTCGCCGCTGGGCTTCGGCGGGGGCCCTAAAACTCCTATCTTCTATCTCCACTCTCCACTCTTCTAACTCCCCTTCGCCACCGCCTCGGCCACCCGGATGCCGTCCACGGCGGCGGACACGATTCCCCCGGCGTAGCCAGCCCCCTCGCCGCAGGGGTACAGGCCCCGGAGGGCGGACTGCAGGTCCTCTCCCCGGAGAATGCGCACGGGGGAGGAGGACCGGGTCTCCACCCCGGTGAGCACGGCGTCGGGGTCGGAGAAGCCGTGCAGCTTCCGGTCCAGCAGGGGCAGGGCTCCCCGCAGGGTATCAGAGATGTAGGGGGGCAGACAGGAATCCATCCCCGTCCAGGTCACGCCGGGGCGGTAGGTGGGGGCCACGCGGCCCGGTCCCTCCGAGGGCCGCCGGGCCAGAAAGTCCTCCACCCGCTGGGCCGGGGCCCGGAAGTCCCCGCCCCCCAGCAGAAAGGCCGCCCGCTCCCACTGCTCCTGAAAGCGCGCTCCGGAGAGCACGTCGTCCCCGGGGAAGTCCTCCGGTCCCACCCCCACCAGAAAGCCGCCGTTGATGTTCTCCCCGTCCCGGGCCCGACAGCTCATGCCGTTGGTCACCACCTGACCCGGGGCGGAGGCGGCGGCCACCACCTGGCCCCCGGGACACACGCAGAAGGTGAAGGCCGACCGGCCGTCGGGCAGGTGGCAGGCCAGCTTGTAGTCGGAGGGTGGCAGCTGTTCCCAGGCGGGGCCGTACTGGCTCAGACTCACGTCCCGCTGCCGGTGCTCGATGCGCACCCCCACGGCAAAGGGCTTCTTTTCCATGGGCACCCCCGCGTCCCGGAGCATGGCGAAGGTATCCCGGGCCGAGTGGCCGGGGGCCAGCACCAGGGCGTCGCAGGGGATGAGGCAGGGACCCTGGGGCCCCTCCGCCCGGACGCCGGTCAGCGCGCCGCCGTCGGCTGCAAGGCCGGTGAGCTGAGTGCCGAAGCGCACCTCGCACCCCAGGGCGATCAGCTCCCGGCGGATGTTTTTCACCACGCTGCGCAGCACGTCGGTTCCGATGTGGGGCTTGTGGGACCACTTCACGTCCGCCGGAGCGCCGAACTCCACCAGAGCCTCCAGCACCGCACCGATCCGGGGGTCGTGGGTGCCGGTGGTGAGCTTCCCGTCGGAGAAGGTGCCCGCGCCCCCCTCGCCGAACTGGACGTTGGACGCCGGGTCCAGCCCGCCGCCGGACCAGAACCGCTCCACATCCGCCGTCCGGGTATCCACGTCCTGCCCCCGCTCCAGTACCACGCAGGGCAGGCCCGCCCGGGCCAGAAACAGGGCGGCGAACAGCCCCGCAGGCCCCATGCCCACCACCACCGGGGCCAGGGAAGAGCGCCGGGCCGGGGCGGGGAAGGCGTAGGTCCGGCGCTGGGCCAGGGAGACGTTCCGCCCCGGGGCGTCCCGGACCAGCTGCTCCTCCCGGGGCAGGGACAGCTCCACCGTGTACACATAGCGGACCTGGTCCTTCCGCCGGGCGTCAATGGACTGGCGGACGACAGTCAGCTCCCCCAGCTGTCCCGGCCGCAGCCCCAGCTCCCGGGCCGCTTTCTGCCGCAGCCGCTCCCAATCCTCCCCCGGGGCAAGGGGGAGGCCGCTGATCCGGATCATCAGACGACACCTCACTTCTTCCGGGCCTGAGGCCCGGCGTTTTTCTGTCATTTTACCACAGGACGGGGGAGGAGGGAAGAGCGGAGTTTGGGAGAGCAGAGTGGAGAGTGAAGAGTGAAGATAGGAGATAGGAGTTTTTGGGGCCCCACCGAAGCCCAGCGGCGACAGCCGCGGGTTCGGTGGGGAGAGTCGGAGCAGCGAAATGAGTGAACCTTGCCCAATCTGGGCGAGGTGAATGAGAAGGTGAATTGGCCCGAAGGGCCAAGAGAAGCCGCCCTGGGGCGTGTGGAGCTTGCGACGACGAAGGGCGCGGCCTCCCGGACGCGCCGATGTAGGGCGGGGCTTGCCCCCCGCCGGGGGCGCCCCTACGAAACGCGCATCACCGCCGGACGGCCTCATCCGCCTCGCTGTGCTCGGCACCTTCCCCTAAAGGGGAAGGCTTTCAGGGGTGCGCCTCTCCGGCCTTTCCCTTCAGGCCGACCCCCCCTATCGGGGGAAATGTCCCGAAGGGACAAAAGGGGTAGGGCAGAGTGGCACGGCCGTCAAGCCGTGACGGATGAGGCACCGTGAGCCCCTGGCCCCCTCTGACGAGGGCCGATTCCCCCTGTCAGGGGGAAATGGCCAAAGGCCAAAGGGGGTAGGGATGCTGTCGAGCGAAGCGAGACTGAGGGAGAGAAGTCGGGCCGGAATCGCTGCGGGAACACCTGATGCGCCCGGTCTCTCCCTCCGCCGCGGCTGTCGCCGCGCCACCTCCCTCGTCAGAGGGAGGCTTTTTAGGGGAGCGTTTTCCTTGGCCCCCTCTGAGGAGAATGCTGTCAGCCGAACGGCTGACTGGGGGAGAGAAGACGGACCGGGATTGCCGCCGGGGGAACCCCTCAGATGGCAAACGCTCTCCTCTCCGCCGGGCTGAAATTCCTCTCTTTTTTGACGAAAACGCCTCTTTTCCTGCCGAAATATTCATTTCCCCCTTGATTACCCACTTTTTTCCAAGATATGCTTGCCTCCTGAGGAGAGACGCCGCGCCCTCTCCGCCCCCGGCGCGCGGCCCGGCCGGACCGGTGTGCCGCCGGGACGGACCGAACAAAAAGGAGGTTATGTATCTATGGCACGGATCACTGTGGAGCGCAACATCTCATTTGACCAGGACAGGGGACTGTTCTATGTGAACATGGACCTGGGGGTGGATGGAGAGGGCCGGCGGGTGCGCCAGTACCGCACCTATCCCACCCTGACCGCCGCCCGGGCGGGGCTGCGCACCTTCCTCACCAACCGGGAGGAGGTCCAGCAGACCCCCCGCCACCAGACCACCCTGTCCGAGTGGCTGGAGTACTGGATGGACACCATCGTCCGGCCCAACCGGGCGGGGACCACCGTGTACGCCTATCAGAAGATCATCGACAACCACCTGGGGCCCGCCCTGGGGCACATCCCGCTGCTGAAGCTCACCCCCAAGGACATCCAGCTCTATTACTCCCAGGTGCAGCGGGACAGCGGCCTGTGCTCCAACACCCTGCGCCGGCACCACGACATGCTCTCCTCCTGCCTGCGGGCGGCGGTGAAGCAGGACATGCTCCGGGTCTCCCCCACGGAGCGGGTGGAGGCCCCCCGCCCCGTCCAGTACGAGGCCGACTTCTACCGCCCCGAGGAGCTCAAGCGGCTGTACGAGCTGCTGGAGGGCCACTATCTGGAGCTGCCCGCCCACCTGGCGGGCAGCCTGGGCCTGCGGCGGGAGGAGCTGTGCGGCCTGAAGTGGGAGAGCGTGAACTTTCAGCGCCGGCTCATCGCCATCCGGGAGGCCCGCACCGCCTTCGGGGCCACCATCGTCCAGAAGGAGACCAAAAACCGCTCCTCCATGCGCACCCTGTACATGACCGAGGGCATCCGCCGCCTGCTGCTCCGGGAGCGGGCCCGGCAGAAGAAGGCCCTGTCCGCCCCCGCCGAGTATGTGGTGCTCAACCCCAAGGGGGAGCCCTGGTCCCCCAACGCCCTGTCCCTGTCCTTCACCCGGTTTGTCCGAGGCCACGACCTGCCCCGGGTCACCCTCCACGGCCTGCGCCACTCCTTCGCCACCATCGCCTCCTTCCAGGGGGCCTCCCTGTTCGACATCGGGAAGGCGCTGGGCCACTCCACCCCCGCCACCACCGGGCGCATCTACACCCACCTCATCGACCGCACCCACGAGGACACCCTGCTGAAGGTGTCCGACGCCCTGGAATAGGGCGGGACGGCAAAAAACTCCCCCCCGTCCGGCGGCGGGCCGGACAGGGGGAGCGGAACGGCAGGGGGCGGGGTTACAGCTGCTCCGCCCGGGGGATCTTGTGCCGGTCGGCGTAGCCGGTGAGCATCAGGGTCAGGGCGCCGTCGCCGGTGATGTTGCAGGCGGTGCCGAAGCTGTCCTGCAGGGCGAAGATGGTCATCATCAGGCCGGTGCCCGTGGTGTCAAAGCCCAGCACGCTGGTGATCAGGCCCAGGGAGGCCATCACCGTGCCGCCGGGCACGCCGGGGGCGCCCACGGCGAACACCCCCAGCAGGAAGCAGAACAGCACCATGGTGTGCAGGGGCGGGATGGAGCCGTAGAGCACCTGGGAGACGGTCATGACGAAGAACACCTCGGTGAGCACCGAGCCGCACAGGTGGATGTTGGCGAACAGAGGGATGCCGAAGTCCACCATGTCGCTCCGCAGCACCCTGGATTTGTGGGCGCACCGCAGGGCCACCGCCATGGTGGCGGCGGAGGACATGGTGCCCACGGCGGTGAGGTAGGCCGGGCCGTAGTGCCGGACCACCTCCCAGGGGTTGGCCCGGGCGTACAGGCCGGCGGCCAGATACAGCACCGCCATCCACAGATAGTGGCCCGCCATGACGATGAGGATGACGATCAGGAAGACGGGCAGCTGCCGGGTGATGGAGCCCTCATAGGCCAGGCCGCAGAAGGTGCCGGCGATGAAGAAGGGCAGAATGGGGATGACCACCCGCACCACGATCTCCACCACCACCCGCTGGAACTCCTCCAGCACGTCGGTGATGACCCGGGCCTTGGCCCAGGTGGCCGCCAGGCCCAGCAGGACGGAGAGCACCAGGGCGGACATGACCGACATGATGGGGGCGATCTCCAGGTTGAACAGCAGCTCGGGCAGCTCGTTGAGCCCCTCCGCCGCCGACTGGATGGACAGGGCGGGGATGATGGCGTAGCCCGCCGACATGGACAGCAGGGCGGCCAGCACCGACGAGCTGTAGGCCAGCACCAGGGCCAGCAGCAGCAGCCGGGAGGCGTTCTGCTTCAGCCGGGTGATGGACGGGGCGATAAAGCCGATGATGATCAGGGGCACGCAGAAGTTGATGATGGAGCCCAGCAGCTCTTTGATGGTGAGCACCACCTGCATCGCGCTGACGCCCCACGCCGGCCCGTCGCACAGCAGACCCAGGGCGATGCCCACCACCACGCCGATGAGCAGGCGGACGGGCAGGCTTCCAAAGACTTTTTTCATAACAGAACCTCTCCCTCTCCAATTTTGATGCGGGAATACACAGCCGCGCCATTATACTATATTATGCGGGAAAAGGCAAACCGGTTCCCGAACTCAGGCCAGAACGGTGTGCTCCAGCAGGATTTTGACCCCCATGAGGATCAGAATGGCGCCCCCGGCCAGCTCGGCCTTCTTCTCGAACCGGTCGCCGAAGACCGAGCCGATCTTCACCCCCGCGGCGGCCAGCACCAGGGTGGTGACCCCGATCAGGGACACCGCCGGGGCGATCTCCACCTTGAGAAAGGCGAAGGTCACCCCCACCGCCAGGGCGTCGATGCTGGTGGCCACCGCCAGGGGCAGCATGGCCCGGGGACCGAAGGAGCTGTCCAGGTGCTCCTCGCCGCCCCCCAGAGCCTCCCGGATCATGTTCAGGCCGATCAGGCCCAGCAGCACAAAGGCCACCCAGTGGTCCACCGACGAGATCAGCCCCTGGAACCGCACCCCCAGCAGAAAGCCGATCAGGGGCATCAGGGCCTGAAAGCCCCCGAACCACACCCCGCAGATCAGGCACTGGCCCGGGGTGGGGCGGCCGGCGGACAGCCCCTTGCACAGGGACACGGCGAAGGCGTCCATGGACAGGCTCAGGGCGATGAGAAACAGCTCGAAAAACTCCATATGTACTTCCTCCTTGGGCCGCCCCGGACAAAGAAAAAAGACCCACCTGCCCCTCCCCGGACAGGTAAGTCTCGTCATTTCAGAGCCGGCCAGGGGAATGCTCCCCAGTGTGTTGACCGGCCTCCCGCGCCGCGGCGACTACTCCCTTACTGTGAGGGGTAGTGTACCACGGCGGGGCGGAGGCTGTCAACCGCTTTTTGCCGCCGGAGGGGAAAAAGGGGCGGCTCCGGCCCCCGAAAAAAGAATTTGAGATTTTTTGAAAAAATGTGTTGACAGGAGGCCGGGACTGTGGTATTATCTCTCTTGCGCTGAGCGAGCGCGACAATCAAATCGGGATGCGCGAGTGGTGGAATTGGTAGACTCGCTGGCTTCAGGTGCCAGTGCTCGCAAGGGCGTGCGGGTTCGACTCCCGCCTCGCGCACCAAACCCATATAATCCGAACCCATTTCCAATCGGTGAAGGGTTCGGATTATTGCTTTTCTTT
>CALWVX010000059.1 GCA_944385065.1 uncultured Oscillospiraceae bacterium
AATGCAAGCACAATTTTCTGATCACACCGGAAAGGATCTGATCCCATGCTGGACCGCAAGCTGCGTCTGCTCTCCATGACCGCCCTCTTTGCCGCTCTCACCACTCTGCTGACCCTGGTCATCCGCGTCCCATCCCCCCTGTCCGGCTATCTCAATCTGGGCGACTGCGGCGTGCTGCTCTCCGCATGGATTCTGGGCCCTGTGCCCGGCTGTCTTGCGGCCGGTCTGGGCTCCATGGCGGCCGACCTGCTGGGCTATCCCCTCTATGCTCCGGGCACACTGGTCATCAAAGGGCTGATGGCCCTGGCCGCCGGCGCTCTGTTCCGCCTCCTGCGGCAAAAAGGCCCGGCCCACCTGTTCCCCGCCCTGCTGGCCAGCGGGGCCGCGGGTGAACTCATCATGACGGCGGGCTATTTCCTCTATGAGGCCGTCCCTTTTCCCGTGGGTCTGGGGCTGGGCGCTCTGGTCAACGTCCCCTTCAATCTGGTTCAGGGGGGCTTCGGCCTGACCTGCGCCGGCGCCGTCTACCTCTCTCTCAGCCGGGCCGGAGCGCTGGCCCGACGGCTGTAAACCATCTGCAAAAAGCAGGCCGGGATGGCGTGATCCATCCCGGCCTGTTTTATTGAACCACTACATTTTCCTCGCCCAGCCGCTCCTTCAAATCCTCCACCAGGGCCGGGTGGATCTGGCAGTAGGTGCCCACCCGCTTTTTGCAGTCCGCAAAGTACAAAACCACCTGGTCCTTTCCCGGGAAAAAGGACAGGGCCAGCCGGATTTTCCGCATGCGGGGGTCCTCCCGGGAGGGCAGCCGCAGCCACAGCTTCTCCCCCCGCGCCTCCTTCTGCGGCCCCAAATCGCCCAGAGGGCGGATCGTATCCGTCATCAGCTGGGGCTCCTTCTCGTCCCGCACCGAAATCCGCCCGGAGGCCAGAACGGGGCTGTTCTCCCGGATATAGCCCCCGCTCTCGTTGAGCACCCGGGAGAAGCACAAAAGCTCCATGGAGGCGGTGTCGTCCTCCAGATTCACATAGGCCATCAGCGTGTTGTTTTTGGTGGTCCGTGTGCGGTAGGAGGAGATGATCCCGGCCACCGTCACCTGCTGGCCGTCCCGGTACTCCCGGGGGCCGTCCTCCCGGCCGAAGTCGGCCAGGATGGAGCCGATGGTCACCGCGCCGTGCTGACGCGCCAGGTCCCGGTACTGATCCATGGGGTGGCCGGACAGATAGAGTCCCGTGGTCTCCTTCTCCATGGTCATCAGCTGCTGGAGGGGATACTCCTCCACATCGGGCAGGTTCAGAGCGGGCAGGGGCGCGGCCTCGCCGCTGTCCTCCCCCAGGCCGAACAGGTCCATCTGCCCCTCCACGTTCCGCTTGCGGCTGGCGGCGATGCCGTCCAGCACCTGGCCGTAGACCTGCATCAGCTGGGCGCGCTTATAGCCCATCCGGTCAAAGGCCCCCGACTTGATCAGGCTCTCCACCACCCGCCGGTTCAGATCCTGGTCGAACATCCGGTCGCAGAAGTCCATAAAATCTGTAAAGGTCCCGTCCTTTTCACGCTCTGCCAGCAGCCCGTTGATGAAAGCCCGGCCCACTCCCTTCAGGGCAACCAGGCCAAAGCGGATGCCCTCGTCCACCACGGTGAAGTCGGCCCCGGACTGGTTCACGTCGGGGGGCAGCAGGGGGATGCCCATGTCCCGGCACTCGGCGATATACTCGGCCACCTTTTCCGTGGAGTCCAGCACCGAGGTGAGCAGAGCGGCCATGTACTCCTTGGGGTGGTGGCACTTGAACCAGGCGGTCTGATAGGCGATCACCGCATAGCACACCGCGTGGGCCTTGTTGAAGGCATAGTTGGCGAAGTCGTAGATCTCATCGTAGATGCTCTGGGCCACCGCCTCGGGGATTCCGTTGGCGGCGCAGCCGGCGATGCTTCGGGCCGGGTCGCCGTGGAGGAAGGTGGCCCGCTCCTTCTCGATGTCCTTCGCCTTTTTCTTGGACATGGCCCGGCGCACCATGTCGGCCTGTCCCAGGGAATAGCCCGCCAGCTGCTGGAAGATCTGAATGACCTGCTCCTGATAGACAATGCAGCCGTAGGTGTTGGACAAAATCGGCTCCAGCATGGGGTGCTTGTAGGTGATTTTCTCCGGGTTGTGCTTGTTGGCGATGAACCGGGGGATGGAGTCCATGGGCCCGGGCCGGTAGAGGGCGATAATCGCGGTGATGTCCTCAATGTTCTGGGGCTTCAGCCCAAGGCACACCCCGGTCATGCCCGCCGACTCCATCTGAAACACGCCGGAGGTCTTGCCCTCGGAGAGCATGGCCATGGTCGCCGGGTCGTTCTCCGGGATGGATTTCAGCGTAAAGTTTTTCTCCTTGCGCTGTACCATTTTGACCGCGTCGTCCAGGATGGTCAGGTTGCGCAGGCCCAGGAAGTCCATCTTCAGCAGCCCCAGCTCCTCCAGGGTGGTCATGATATACTGGGTCACCGGCAGTCCGTCGTTGGTGGCCAGGGGAACGTAGTCGCACACCGGCCGGCTGGTGATCACCACGCCGGCGGCGTGGGTGGAGGTGTTCCGGGGCATTCCCTCAATAGCCATGGCCGTGTCAATGAGCTGCTTCACCTGGGGATTTCCCTCATAGGAGTCCCGCAGCTGCTTGGACAGCTTCAGCGCCTCCTCCAGGGTGATATGGAGGTTGCCCGGACCGCTGGGGATCAGCTTGGCCACCGCGTCCACATCTCCATAGGGCATTCCCATCACCCGCCCCACATCCCGGACCGCGGCCCGGGCGGCCATGGTGCCGAAGGTGACGATCTGGGCTACATGGTCGGCGCCGTACTTTTGGTTGACATAATCAATGACCTCCTGCCGCCGGCGGATACAGAAGTCAATGTCAATATCGGGCATGGACACCCGCTCCGGATTGAGGAAGCGCTCAAAGTACAGATTGTACTTCATGGGGTCCAGATCGGTGATGTTCAGACAGTAGGACACCATGGAACCGGCGGCCGAGCCGCGGCCCGGCCCCACAGGGATGCCGCTGTTCTTGGCAAAGGCGATGAAGTCGGAGACAATGAGGAAATAGTCCACAAACCCCATCTTGCGGATCATGTCCATCTCATACTCCAGCTGTTTCCGATAGGCCTCCGGCTGCTCCGGATACCGGCGGACAAAGCCCTCCTGGCACAGGTGGCGGAAATAGGCCTCCCCGTCCGTCCAGCCCTCGGGGAGCTGGAAATGGGGCAGGTGATAGTTGCCGAATTCAAAGTCCACATTGCACAGCCCGGCAATTTTGGCGGTGTTCTCAATGGCCTCCGGGCAGTCGGGAAACAGGGCGGCCATCTCCTCCTCCGACTTGACATAAAACTCCCGGGTCTCAAAGCGCATGCGGCCGGGATCGTCCAGCGTCTTGCCCATCTGAATGCACATGAGCACGTCCTGCATCTGGGCGTCCTCCCGGCGCAGATAGTGGGCGTCGTTGGTGGCGATGAGGGGGATGCCCGTCTCTCGGTGCAGGCGGATCAGGCCGGCGTTCACCTGCTTCTGGGCCGGAATGCCGTGGTCCTGCAGCTCCAGATAATAGCCGTCCTCCCCGAACAGCTCCCGCATGCCCAGGGCAATCTCCTTCGCCTGCTCGTACTCCCCCGCCATCAACAGCCGGGGCAGCTCTCCCGCCAGACAGGCAGAGCAGGCGATCAGTCCGCCGGCGTGCTCCTTCAGCAGATCCCAATCAATGCGGGGCTTGATGTAAAACCCCTCCAGATAGGCCTGGGACACCAGATAGGACAGGTTGCGGTAGCCCTCCTGATTCCGGCACAGCAGCACCAGATGGGTGAAGGCCGCGTCAAACTCGTGGACCTTCTGAAAGCGGGTGCGGCCCCGGGGAGCCACATAGACCTCGCAGCCGATGATGGGCTTGACCCCCGCGGCCCTGCATGCCTTGTAAAAGTCGATGACCCCGTACATACAGCCGTGGTCGGTGATGGCCACCGCCTCCTGGCCCAGCTCCTTCACCCGCTCCACCAGCTTGTTGATCCGGCAGGCCCCGTCCAGCAGGGAAAATTCGGTATGGAGATGTAAATGGACAAATGACATGGGAGTTGCACCTCTGCGTACAGTTTGTCTTATTTCACCGGGCCCTCGGCCGGTCCGCTCCGCTCCATATACAGCAGCGGATAGGGGGCCCCCTGCTCGTCCAGCGCAGTCCTGCGGACCACCCGGAACCCCATGTGCTGATAGAACCCCACAGCGCCCGGATTTTGTTCGTTGACGGTCAGCGTCCGGACTCCATACCGGCTCATCCCGTATTGGAGCAGCCGCCGTCCCACTCCCATTCCCCGCACCTGGGGGGCGAGAAAGAGCATTTCCAGGCGCTCTCCCTCCGTTCCCAAAAATCCCACGCAGCGCCCCTTCTCATCCTGAACTGCCGCAAGTTCGGCCACGGAGGACAGGGCCTGGGGGACATAGTTCCTGAGACGCCCGATCTCCTGTTCTGTTAAAAACAGGTGGGTCGCCCGCACCGAGGCCTCCCAAACTTCCGTCAGCTCCGCAATGGTCTCCGGCGGGCGGGTGTTCAGCCGGGTGATTCGCAGCTCCACGTCACGGTTCTCCGTCCCCGGCGGCCGCCGCATCCAGCGTATCCCCTGTCAGGCGGTAGGTGGTCCACCCCTCCATGGGGACGGCGCGCATTTTTTTCGTATAAAAGTCAATGGAGGGCCGGTTCCAGTCCAGACAGGCCCACTCCAGCCGGCCGCAGCCCCGCTCCAGAGCGATCCGGGCCAGCGCCCGCAGCAGGGCCTCTCCGTATCCCCTGCCCCGCTCCTCCGGCCGCACGAACAGGTCCTCCAGATAGATGCCCGCCCGGCCCAGGAAGGTGGAGAAATTGTGGAAGAACAGGGCGAAGCCCACTTCCCGGCCCTCCGCCACAGCAAAGATCACTTCCGCCTTCTTCTGTTCAAAAATCCACTCCCGCAGCAGCGCCGGGGTGGCCACCACCTGATCAGACAGGTGTTCATAGTCGGCAAGGTCCTGAATGAAGGACAGGATCAGCTCCTCGTCGCCCGGGACGGCGGGACGGATGGTACAAGTTGACATTCGTTCATCTCCTATTGTTCTATCTGTATGGATCAGGGGCGCCGCCCGCTGCCGCTCATAACGCAGAAGCTGCGCAGCCTTGTCCGTCGGCGCGCCCGGGTGGTTCTCTTCACGCTTCGCTCTTCTCCCGCCCCAGCTCCACCAGCTTGCGCAGGCGGTGGTTCAGGGCGGACTTGGTGATGGGCGGATCAAACCGCTCGGCCAGCTGGGACAGGGTGTCCTCCGGGTGGGCCAGGCGCAGAACGGCGGCCTGCCGCAGCTTGTCCGGCAGGGTGATGAGCTCCCCCCGCTCCTCCAGACGCCGAATGGCCTCCACCTGGATCAGGGCGGCCTCCACCGCCTTGTCCAAATTGGCCGCGTCGCAGTTGACCCGGCGGTTGACGCTCCCCCGCAGGTCCCGCTCCAGCTTGGCGTTCATGACCTCCATGGCGGACAGCGGAGCGCCCGCGCAGGTGAGAAAATCCTCAATCCGATCGCTCTGCTTGAAGTAGATCACCGCGTTTCCCTTGCGCTGGACGCACTTGGGCTCCAGATCCAGCTCCCGCATAAGGGCCACCACTTCCCGGCTGACGCTGTGGTGGGAGGTGGACAGCTCCAGATGATAGCCCTTTCGGGGGTCGGTCACCGACCCCCCGGCCAGAAAGGCCCCCCGGAGGAAAGCCGCCCGGCAGCAGGTTTCCTCCAAAACGGCGAAATTCACATGGAGGGCCACCGCCCCCTGATCCAGCCCGTAGGCCTGCCGGACGGCGGACAGCTTCTCCGGATCGGTGATGGAAAACACCGCCTTTCCCCCGCCCTCCGGCAGGCGGTCAAAGGAAACGCGGAACGCCTTTTTGAAGAGGCCGGGCAGCCTCTGGGCAAAGGCGGCGCACTCGGTCACGATCCGCACCTCTCCCGTCTGAAAGGTGTTGCAGTACAGCAGCACCCCGTAGGCCTCCGCCAGCGCGCAGCAGCGGCGGCTGAGCGGGGTGCGGCAAAGCTCGGTTTTTACCTCTCCCGCAAAGGACATGGTCATTCCTCCAGTATATACCGCCGCTCGCCCCGGAAAATGCGCACCGCCCGGCTGCGGTAGATCTCCAGCACCGCCTGAGCCAGCTTCTCCGGGTCGTGGCGGGCAAAGTTGCCCCCCTCCCAGGCCACCGGGCGCTCCACCAGCTCCAGCCCCATGGCCGAGATGCGGTCCCGGTCCACAGTCAGGGGGGCGGCGTCCTCCTGGCTGTACTTCTCCACCAGCTCCGGGCGCAGGGCGGCCGAATTGGCCAGACACAGGTCCACCAGCCCGGGCTCTCCGTGGGTCATCAGAGCCTCCAGATGGTCGGCGGCGGTATAGCCCTCGGTCTCCCCCTCCTGGGTCATGATGTTGCACACATAAATCTTGGGGGCGGGGGACTGTACGATGGCCTTCACCACGCCGTCCACCAGCAGATTGGGGATCACGCTGGTGTACAGGCTGCCCGGACCCAGCAGGATCAGGTCCGCCTCTCCGATGGCCTCCAGGGCGGCCGGGGTGGCCTTCGGCCGCTCCGGAATCAGGCGCACATGGTGGATGCGGCAGTCCTGTTCCTTCTTGCAGGCGTAAATCTTGGACTCCCCCACCACGCTGGCCCCGTTTTCAAAAAAGGCCTCCAGCTGCACGTCGGCGCTGGTCACGGGGATGACCCGCCCGGTGATGGCCAGCACATGGCTCATCTGTGCCACCGCCTCCTCAAAGGAGCCGGTGATCCCGTTCAGGGCGGCCAGAATCAGATTGCCGAAGGACTGCCCGGCCAGAGACCCCTCGGTGAAGCGGTAGGTGAGCAGCCGCTCCATGATGGGCTCTGTGTTGGCCAGGGCCTCCATGCAGTGGCGGATGTCCCCCGGCGGGGGCATCCCCAGATCCTGGCGCAGCATGCCCGAGCCGCCTCCGTCATCCGCCACGGTGACGACGGCAGTCAGATTTTTCGTATATTTTTTCAGGCCCCGCAGCATGGTGGACAGCCCCGTCCCGCCGCCCACGGCGACGATCTTGGGACCGCGCTCCCACAGCTGGAGGCTGGGAATCTCGTGTTGCATAACAGGCTCCTTTTCCCCGCGGGGGCGCTCAGCTGCGCCCCAGGTCCCGGTGGCTCTCGGACACCGGCCAGCCCTGCTCCCGGATCCGCTGGGCCAGGGCGTGGGCCACCGCCACCGAGCGGTGGTGGCCGCCGGTACAGCCCACGGCAATGACCAGGGCGGTCTTGCCCTCCTCCTCATACCGGGGCAGCAGCCAGGACATCAGCTCCCACAGAAGGGCCAGAAACTGATCGGCCTGCCCTCCCCGGAACACATAGTCCCGCACGCCCTGGTCCAGCCCGGTGAGGGCCCGCAGCTCGGAGACGTAGTAGGGATTGGGGAGAAACCGCACATCCAGAACCAGATCGGCCTCCATGGGCAGGCCGTGCTTGAAGCCGAAGGAGGACACCTGGACCTCCATCCGCCCCTCGGCGCTCCCCTCCCGGCCGAACATGCGGCGCAGCTCCCCCTTCAGCTTGGCGGTGGACAGATTGCTGGTGTCAATGATATAGTCGGCCCGCTCCCGCAGCGGGGCAAGGGCCCGGCGCTCCAAGGCGATGGCCTCCTCCAGGCTGTCGCACTGGTCCTCCAGGGGGTGGCTGCGGCGGCTCTCCTTATACCGCTTGATGATCACCGCGTCGCCGGCCTCCATGAACAGAATGCGGTAGGCGCATTTCATCTGCTTCAAATCGTCCAGGGCCTGAAACAGCCCGTCGAAGCGGGTGCCGCCCCGGATGTCGGTGACCAGCACCACCCGGTCGTACTCCCCCGACCCGGCCATGCCCAGCTCGGCAAATTTGGGGATCAGCGGGGCGGGCAGATTGTCCACGCAGAAGAAGTCCATATCCTCCATAAAGGAGGCCGCCTTGCTCTTCCCCGCCCCGGACAGGCCCGATATAATGACAAATTCCATTTCCGCGCGCTCCTATCTCTCTTTTCCGTCCGTCTCCAGCTCCCGGCAGATCAGAGCCCGGGACAAGTACATGGCGTTCAGCCGCCGCTTGAGCAGCGTGTGGTGGGAGGTGCCCTCCGGAAACCTGCGCTGGGCGGCCTCACACTTGCGGATGATCGACTCCACCGCTGTCAGCGCCTGGGTCAGCTCCTCTTTGGTATAGGCCTCCATCTTACCGGAGCACCTTCACTTCCATCTCCAGCTCCACGCCGGTCCGGGCCAGCACCCGCTCCCGCACCAGCTCCACCAGAGCCAGCACGTCGGCGCAGGTAGCGTCCCCCCGGTTGATCACAAAGCCGGCGTGTTTCTCCGACACCTGCGCCCCCCCTACCGTCAGCCCTTTCAGGCCGCACTGATCGATAAGGGCGGCGGCAAAATGTCCCGGGGGCCGCTTGAACATGGAGCCGGCGCTGGGGTACTCCAGCGGCTGCTTCTCCTTCCGGCGGCGGGCAAAGTCCTCCATCCGGGCGGAAATCTCCTCCCGATCCCCCTCCGGCAGGGCAAATACGGCCCGGCAGATCAGCAGATCTCCCCCGGAAAAACAGCTGCGGCGATAGCCGAAACCGCAGTCGTCTCCTGAAACAAGCCGCTCTGTCCCGTCCTTTTCCAGAGCTGCGACCTGGACCAGCACCTGCCCGATCTCTCCGCCGTAGGCCCCGGCGTTCATGGTCACTCCGCCCCCCACGCTGCCCGGGATGCCCTGGGCAAACTCCAAGCCGGTGAGGCCGTGCTCCAGGGCGGCGCGGGACAGCCGGGAGAGAAGCAGAGCGCCCCCCGCCTCCAGCCGCCAGCCGAGCCCCGGCTCCTCCGGCGGAACCGCCCGAAGGCCCTCCAGCGCTCCGGCCAGCTTGATCACAAAGCCGTCATACCCCTCGTCCGCCACCAGCAGATTGGAGCCGTTCCCCAGAAAAAAGGGCTCGGCCTCCAGCTCCCGCGCGGTCTGAAGGACGGTCCGGGCCTCCTCCTCCGTTCCGGGCAGGGCCATCAGCCGGACCGGCCCGCCGATGCGGAAGGTGGTGTGGCGGGACATGGGCTCATTCTCCCGCAGCTCCAGGGCGGGACAGCGGTCCCGGAGGACCGCCCCCAGCCGTTCCAGTCGTTTCCGTTGATCCATGAGTTCCTCCCGTTGCCGGCGAATTTTCATCTGGAGACATTATAGCAAAGTTTGCCGCAAATTAGAATAGCCGGGGGCGAAAAAAACGGACCCGGGCAGAGCCCGGGCCCGTCCGCGCCGGTTTGCGGTCACATCATATGGCACAGCAGGGCCGCCCCCACCACGCCGGCGTCGTTGCCCAGAGAGGCCTTTTCCAGCCGGGTGGGATTGGTCTTATC